>JBHHYT010000036.1:0-21573 GCA_046757705.1 Thermodesulfobacteriota bacterium | reverse complement strand
AGGCCTGTCCTATCCCCCACCGTACGCCTTAAGGGCCCTGAATCCTTGCTTTACGTTCCTGAGCTTGTCGCCGACTTCACGGCGGGCGTTCTCAAGGCCGAGGGAGAGCAGCCTGTCGTTGTCGAGTATCTTCTCTATCAATCCCCTGAGAGGCCCCTCGCTTAAATCGGCCGCCCCGGTCTCGATGCCGCCGAGAAGCGCCTCCCGCTCCCTCTGGAGCATGAGGAGGTCTTCGAGCCTGTTCTCCCTGAAGAGCTCCTTCTGCTCGACGGAGATCCTCAAGACCGCCTCGAGTATGCCGAGGTTGCCTGCGCTACGCCCCATGGCTGATGCCCACCCTCTGCTGTTCCGGCCTTTTGGGCGCTCCGTCGTTTGCCTTCTCTATGGCCTCCCACCCGGCCTTGAGCTCGGTTACGACCCTGTTTACGGCGTCGATGGGCGCCGGGTCGTTCTTCAGGTTCGCCACCGTCAACTGCTGGATGGAGAAGTCGTAGAGGTTCAACAGCCTTTCGGCTATCTCGCCTCCCCTGTCCATGTCCAGGGAGTTTATCAGCTCCCCGATTATGGCGGTGCTCCTGTTTATGCTGTTGCTGCGGGCCATTATGTCCCCGCTCGTTATCGCCTCGCACGCCTGCTTGTTGAACCTTATGATGCCCTCGTAGAGCATCACTATCAGGCGCACGCCGTCCGCGGTCATCACCTGCACGTTCTGGTATTGGTTTATGCGGTTCATTAAAGACTCCTCCTACCCTGAATTCATAAGTTCATAAGAAAACTGCTCTGGCTCTTGAGGCTCGCCAGCATGGTCTCAAGGCCCGTGAACTGCGCCCTCAGGTTATCCTCATACAACGCCAGGGCCGACTCCTTCTCGATCATGTCCATGTCGATCCGCTTGATGCTCTTGGAGAGCCCGTCCTGCTTGTTCTTTATCCTGCCGTCCACGATATTGGTCATGCTGTCGGCAAGGTCGTATATAAGCCCGCCGAAACCCTTGGTGGACGCGGGGTCGTCCTTGAAGAGCGAGACGACGCCGTCGAAGTCGGAGGCGAGCGCGTCGGTGAGCTTGGTCGAGTCCAGAGTCATCTTGCCGAACGAGTCCGAGGTTATGCCCGCGTGCAGGAGCCTGTTCATGTCGGACGGAAGCCCTGCAACGGCCCCGGTCATCGTCCTCCTCAGGTCCTCCCAGACGCTCCTTGCCACAGAGTCGCCGAAGAACTCCCCGGCCACCTTGAGGTCCTTGTCGTATCTGTTCTTCGATTTTATATAGTCTACCACCCCGTTGTACCCGTCGACAAAGGCCTGTATCTTCTTGGTTATCTCGTCGGTGTTGCGGCTGACGGCGAGCGTGACGGTCTGCGCGGGGTTGGCGCTCTTGAGCTCGAGGTTCACGCCGGTAATAATGTCGGATATGGTGTTCGTCGAGCGCGTGTACTGCATCCCGTCGACGTTGACCGAGGCGTCCTGAGCGGCCTGAAGCGTTGTGGAGAATAAAAGGGAAGTGTCGTTCTGGGTAATGGTTATGGCGTTGGCCGTGCCGGTGGTGTTGCTCGACAATATGAGCCTGTACGGGTTGGTGGGCGACCCGTCGTTGACCACGCTGGCGGTCACCCCGGCGTTCAGGGCGTTTATGGCGTCCTTGAGGCCCGTTATGGTGGTAGTGGCGTCCACGGCCACGGTCTGCACCGTCCCGGCGCCGACCTGAAAGCTGAACGACCCCGCGCCCGCGGCCACGACGGTGGTGTCCGCGGCCACGCCGTCCGCGGCCATCTTATGGGCATTGGCAATGGCGTCGACCCTTACGGAGAACGTGCCGTAGGAGGCGCTGGAGGTAGCCGTGGCGGCCAGGACCGTAGAGTCGGTTACGTCCGTATTGAAGACGCTGAAGCCGGTAGCCGATTTAAGGTCGCTGGCGGCTGTGGACAGGGCCGTTAACTTCTTGCCGAGTGTCTCGAAGGCGGTCCTGGTGTCCTCGAAGCCCTTCTTCGTCTTCTCGAGAGCGGTCACAGACTGGCGCTTGATGCCGACGAGCTGGGTTATCAGGGACTGGTAATCTATGCCGCTCGTCACGCCGGAAGATGCGGAAATAGCCATTTGACTTATCCTTTAGCTGAAAAAACTACGCCCTCGAGTTGTAGAGCACCCCGATGAGCTCTTGCATCCTGTCCCTGAGGGCAACGAGGTCCTCGGAGGGTATCTGCCTGATCACGTCGCCCGTATCCGCATCGATTATCTTGACGATGTTCTCCTTCGGGACGTCCCCGACCTCGAACCGCAGCTCTGTATTGAGCCTCTTGATCTGTAGTTGCACCTCGGCGGCGATCGCGTCTATGCTCTGCGGGGGGGCGTCCTTGACGGCCTCCGCGGGGTCCGAAATAAAGCCAACCCGTACTTGTGCCGCATTCTTGTCGAGGCCAGCCCTGGGCTCTGCCACGCTCTCGGCGCCGGTACGGGTTACGTTTTTAACTCCGTCTATGTTCATACGGCCTCCATGAAGGCGGCGGGAAGGGGTCTTTCACCCTCCCCGCCCTGCCTTCCAATGGCGTTACCTCAACAGTGACAGTGCGTTCTGCGGCAGTGTGTTCGCCTGCGCGAGAACCGACGTGCCGGCCTGAACCATTATCTGGTTCTTGGTGTACACGGCGGTCTCGAACGCGAAGTCCGCGTCCCTGATCCTTGATTCCGCAGCCTGGTAGTTGGTGTAAGTAACCTGCAGGTTGCTCATCGCGGCGGAAAGCCTGTTCGTCGATGCACCGTATACGGCACGTGCTGAGTTGATGGTGTTAAGTGCGCCGCTGATGGCGGCAAGCGCCGAAAGAGCGCCCGTCATGGTGGATATCTTGCCAGCGGTAAGGCCGAGCACGCCCGTGGTAAGGGCGTTGAGCGTGACGGAGAGCTTGTCGTTGGCCGTGTTCTTGAAGCCGATGTACATGGTAAGGGCGGCCGTCGAACCGTCTATAAGCTTAAATCCGCCGAACTCGGTCGTGCCGGCGATCCTGTTTATCTCGCCTATCAGCTTGTCGTACTCGTCGCTGTAGTAGCCCCTGTTGGTAGCATCCAGCGTACCCTGCGCGGCGCTTGCGGAAAGCTCGCCCATCCGGGTTACGAGGTTCGTTACCTGCTCGGCCGCCTTGTCGCTGATCTCCATGGCGGAGACGGCGTCGTTGGCGTTCCTGATGGAGGCCTGTATGATCCTTGACTGGCTCTTCAGGAGGTCGGCCCTGGCGAGGCCCGCGGCGTCGTCGGCGGAGCTGTTTATCCTGAAGCCCGATGAGAGCCTCTGGACGCTGACCTTGAGCTGTGAGTTGGTTACCGAGAGGTTCTGCTGCGCGATTAAGGCTGCTACGTTTGTGTTGATTACCAATGACATTGTGTACCCTCCGTAGTGTTTTTATTCGGCATCCTTGCCGTGTTTGTATTCGAGGCCCGCGGGTTGCAGATCGGCCTTGCAGGTTGGCTCCCCCCTTTCCGGCCCTTGCCCCTTCGACCTCTTAAGAACCTTATCGGAGACCCCCGGCAGAAACTTTAATTTTTCCTCCGGGTGAACTCATAAAAAATCAGGCGCCGGCCGGCCGGAAGATCTCTTCCATCTCTTCGAGTATGGGGGCCACCTCGTATTCGAGTATGTCGGCTATGCTGACGCTATCCCTGTTCTCTCCAGCCTCCCCGAGGGACTCGATCCTCTCCATGAGGGAGGAGCATGACGGGGCAGGGTCGCTGTCGAATACCCCGAGGCCGTAGTGACCGCCGCCCCGGACAAGGGCGCCCACCGTCTTTACCACCTCCACGGCACCCTCGACTATCGTGGATAGCGCGGCCCCGGCGGGCTCTCCGCGCCTCAGGCTATCGACGCACGCCGGGATGTTCCGCCTTATCACACCGGCGTACTCCCTCAGTGTATCGAGCCCGTGGAAGGCCACCTCGTCGAAGCAGACGGTGGTAAGGCGCACCTCCCTGTGGCTGCAAAGCGGCAGGTCCATCGCCTCCGAGTCCCGCCACTCATGCATCTGCTCGCCGTCCACAGAGACGTTGTCGACGTACCTCCTCAAGCCTTTTATCTCCCTGTCCACGGCCAGGACGAGTTGCGCGAGCGTGGAGCCGCCCCCGTCATCCTCGATATCGAGCCTTGCGCCGTCTACGTAAACATCGGTCTTCACTCTCTTCTCCTTCCGGGGCGTCACGCTCAGGCGCTAAGCTCCTCGGCGGTCTGCGCCTCATGTTCCTTTACCGTCCCTATCGCCTTTTTAAGCACCGGTATGAACCTGTCGCTCATCTCCTCGAACCGTCCGTAGGAGTCTATAAGCGCCTTGAGGTTCTTCTCGAACTGCTCTTCGGTCGTCCCGTCCTCCTCCTCCTTGAGGTACTCCTTCAGGCTGTAGGTGTACGCCACGAGAGAGGCCCAGATAAAGGCCGACGTGTCGGCCTGGTCGAAGAGCGTGGCCTCGAGCCTCTTTATCTTCTCTATGCGGGAGGCGATGGCGGAATTCAAGCCTCCCTTGAGCTTTTTCTGCACTCCGCGCGCGGTCTTCACTATAGACTGCGAGAGGCGCTTTATCTCCTTGAGCCCCTTGAGGGTCGTCTCGAACGAGGCGCGAAGCCCGGCCGTGTCCACCGGGGGCCTATGCGCCTCGGCATCGCCTATTATCCCGGCAACGTCGACCGGCGAAGCGGCGTGCCTCTCCAGGGCCTCGCGCAGCGTGATGTGCTCCATACCCTCTATGAACGCGCCGCCCTCGGTGGCGTTTATGACCCCGGGGCCTTCGCCGGAGGAGTTTATCCTCTCCATCTCCCTCTCGAACCACTGGTGGAAGGTGACCCAGTCGTACCTGCTCGCCACGGGGCTGCCGTCGAGCCCCTTGAGCCACAGTAGCTCCTTGACCTCGTTTGCCTCGGGGTTGCCGCCGCCCTCGACGACCACCTTCTTCTCGCTGTCTATCTCCACCTTCGTCATGTGGTAGAAGCTCGAGTCGGCGTGCGTCTTGCCGTCGCCGTAGGAGAGGTCCTGGCCGATGAAGATGACCGGGCCGCAGCCGAACATGCGCCCGATGTCGAGGGCCACGGTCGTGACCGAGCCGCCGTTTGAGGCGAAGTACGAGCTGCCCCAAAACCGGGCCTGCTCGAGGCTGAGCCTGCTGTACGGGTTGAAGTAGACGAACTTGGGGCCGGTCTCGCGCTCGAACATCCTGTTGTTCGAGACCTCCGCCAGAAGAAACCGCGTCCTCATGTCGTCGACGCCGTTGGTGAAGAACTCGGGCAGGTCCCTCTTCTCCGCGGCTATCACGAAGTCCGGGGTGATGCCGTGCTTGAGAAGCGGCTTGTACGCCGTTATGGCCGACACCACAAGCACGCGGTCCCTGAACTCCTTGAGCACGTGGGCGTTCCTGTTGAGCGACGGCCCGGCACCGGCTATGACCAGGGGGACGCCGTCGAAGCGGCCCCGCATGATATCTACCGGCGGGTACCTGAAAAACGACGCGAGGTTTGCGAAGTAGTTCTCCACCCAGTGCAGGCCGGAGGTTATCTCCGTGGAGATGCCCGCCTTGTTGGTCGTATGCGCGTTCTTTACCCTTCGCGTAAGGTCCGCTATCTCCTCGGGGAAGGTCTGCCTGTAGGGCGGCGTCTGGTAGCCGAGGATGTCATCCATGCCGTCGACCTCGGCCCTTACTATATTCGCGGCCCTGGCCGGGTCCGCCGTTATGATGACGTCTTGACCCTTGATGGCCTCCGAGAGGTCGAGCGAGCCCAGGACGCCTTTCAATATCTCGATGCGCGGCTCATGGACTATCACCTTCTTTTCCTTCTCCACGAGCAGTCCGAGCAGATACCCGCAGCCGAGGCCGAAGAGGATCACCCAGTCGGATTTCTTGGAGAGTATCTCTTCGGCGTGGAGCGCGGCCTCGCAACGCGGGTCGTAACGGCTGTGGAAGTACCTGTCCCGGTACCTGAATGTATGGTCGCCGGACCTCGTGCGTTCGAGCTCGACCGGGCGGACGCCCCTGTCGCAGAGCCTTTCGGCGAGCGCCGGGTCCTTGCCGCGCATGGCCTCGATGTTCCTTGTGAAGATATCCATTCGATCCCGCCCTCTTTTCAATTATCGTTTCCGCTCCAGGCAGGCCCTCAGCCCGCCGCCTTTTTCACCGTCCTTGAGCCGCCGTGTTTCGCGGGTACGGTGCGCGCCGCTATCAGATCGGCTATCCTTGCGGCCCCCTGCCCGTCGGTCATCTCGAGTGCGCAACCCGACATGGCCCTGCATATGGAGGGGTCCTTAAGGAAGGTCCTGACCGCCTCCACTATATCCCTGCCCCTTACGTCCCTGTAAAAGCCGAGGCTCTCGGAGATGCCGAGCGCCTCGAATACCCTCAGATAGTCCCGGTCGCTCTCGTAGTTCGCTATTATCACCGAGGGCACGCCCATGTACGCAAGCTCGTAGACCGTCGTGCCCACGGCGGTAAAAGCCACGTGCGCCTGCCTCATGTACGGCGCGAGGTCTGTTACCCCCGTAACGAACGTAAACGGTGTGGCCATGCCTCTGGTGAGGTTCTCAAGCCTCTTGTGCGAACGGCAGGCCGGCCCTATGACGACGGTCACCTCTATGTCGCGCACGTCCTTCAGGACGTCCACCACGAAGCCGGTAAGGTTGTTCGGGTCCGCCCCTCCCATGGTCACGAGCACCTTGAGCGGCCGGGTGTAGCGCCGCCTCTTGAGGCCCTTCCTCGCCTCTATGAAGCCCTTCCCCATTATCACGTACTCGGCCCCGGCAAAGACCTTGCCCCGCACCTGCGTGCCGGCGAAGACCGGCGAGGGTATGACGACAGCGTCCGAGTCGGCCACGGCGCTCAGGTTCTCTATCGTGATGACCTGGCGGCCCGCCTTCTTCAGCGCCGATACCTGCGCGCTTACATCCCTCTTCGTATCGATGACCACCGTGGCCCGCGTCAGATCCACCCCGCCCATGTCGTCGAGGGCACAGTAGAGGTAGTCGAGCCCCTCCTGCGATAGCCTCCCGGCTGCGGCGGCGTCTTTGTTGACGAGAAAGCCGGAGCGGATGCCGCGCATCTCGAGCTCGCGGGCGAGGTTGACGCACCTTGCGAGGTGGCCCATGCCGATGGATGCGCCCCCCTCCGTCCAGAACGTGACCCCTCCTGCCGCAGGCCTGCGCGCTCCCCTCAGCATGCCTTCACCATGGCT
Organism: Thermodesulfobacteriota bacterium; assembly: GCA_046757705.1. Classification (GTDB taxonomy): domain Bacteria; phylum Desulfobacterota; class GWC2-55-46; order GWC2-55-46; family GWC2-55-46; genus JBHHYT01. The sequence continues at coordinate 14,388 of JBHHYT010000036.1, read as the reverse complement.
TCCTCCCTCAGGGACATTTCGTACCCCTCGTTCCTGCGCGTCCCGGCGTTTATCCTCGCAAGACCGGGGTTGGCGTCGAGGTACTCCAATATCCGCTTCATGGGAAATACGCCGTCTCCCTTGCCAATCCCCTCGAAGACGGCATCTACGAACGCGAGGTCCTTTCTGTCGTCCACCGTCCAGCGCATGGCTGACAGATCCTCGGGGCAGAGCACGCGCGATGCGCGGAAGCTCTCCGGGTTCTTCCAGATATACGGCGTCACATGCTCCCGCTCGGAGGCGAGCTCCGCCTCGTTGAAGGCCTTCAAGAGGGCGTCTAATGAGAATACCTCCGCATCGAGCCCGTTGGGGTAGGTCTCGTCGGTGCGCGCGTAGTCGAAGGGCCCCGAGAGGAACCTGTCTATCACGGTATCGACCACCTCCGCGTCTATGAGCGGACAGTCCGCCGTAACCCTCACTATCGTCCTCGCGCCGTAGGCGCGCGCCGCCCAGTAGTACCTGCCGAGCACGTCCGTAAGCGAGCCCCGGAAACACCGCGTCCTGTCCCGCGTGCACCAGCGGTCTATGACGTCGTCCGACCTGTCCGTGGAGGTGGCGACCACTATCTTGTCGATGCGCCCGGACCTCGATAGCCTGTTGACGACGTGACCGAGCAGTGTACGGCCGCCTGTCTCCTTCATCACCTTGCCGGGCAGCCTGGTCGAGTTCATCCGAGCCTGTATTATCGCCACCACGGGCTTCGCGTTATCGCTGTTCATTGACATCGGTCCTTCCTCCTTGAAGGCGTCTGCACGCTTATATAGAAGGCCGCTGTCATCCGGGTGCCGGCCTCTGCGTAATCGGGGGGAATGAGGGCGGCGAAGTGGGAAAGCGCGAAGTCTGCGCTGCCGCCCCCGGTAAGATATTTAAAGGCAAACCCTGCCCTTGTCGTATGAGATAAAGCGTCCATGCCGCGCCCTCCCGGCCGCTCAAGCCGCCGTACCGTCGAACATGTCGTTGTCCTTGGCGCACTCGCTCTCCGGCTTCGCCTCTACGAGGATCCCGTCGCACTCCGGGCAGACGATGTGGCCGCCCCTTGTGAACTGGTAGGGGACCCCCCACCCCCAGAAATCATGGTTGCATTTAAGGCAAGTATACTTTGGCATCTCTACTGCTCCTTTCTCTATGGCTCTACTGGTTCGCCGCGGCCCTGCTGCAGCTCTCCGGCCTCCGGTGGGTCGCCGCGCACGCGAGCGTCGAAATCACCGCCTCCACCACCGCGCCCGCCTCCTCGTCCTTCAAGAGGGGGTATATCGGAAGGCTGACCTCGCGCGAATAGGCGGCCTCGGCGTGCGGGAAGTCCCCCGGCCTGTAGCCGAACCTCTCCATATACCACGGGTGGAGGTGTACCGGAATGTAGTGGACCTGCGGGTTTATGCCTATCTCCTTCATGAGCTCGAACCACCTGGACTTGCATACCCCCATCTCGTCGAACGAGATGAGCGCCGGGTAGAGGTGGTGGGCGCTCCTGCTGCCCCCGGGCTGTGCCGGCGTCCTCATGAACGGGTATTTGCCGAACGCCTTCGTGTAGATGGATGCTATCTGCGCCCTCCTCTCAACGAAGCCGTCGAGCTTCTTGAGCTGGCTGAGCCCGAGCGCGCACTGGATGTCCGAGAGCCTGTAGTTGTAGCCGAGGTGCTGCATCTCGTAGTACCACGGCGCGTGGCGCCTGTCCTTGAGCTTTCCGGCGTCCCTTACCACGCCGTGCGCCCTCAGGGACCTGAGCCGGTCGTACAGCTGCGCGTCGTTGGTGGTAACGGCCCCGCCCTCGCATGTCGTTATGGACTTTACCGGGTGGAAGCTGAATACGCTCATGTCCGAAAAGGCGGCCGAGCCGACCTTCTGCCAGCGGCCCGCCGAGTCCTTCCAGCTGGCGCCGAGCGCGTGGCAGGCATCGTCTATGACCGTAACGCCCCGCTCCTTCGCCATCCGGTAGATCCTCTCGAGATCGCACGGAAGCCCCGCGAAGTGCACGGGGATGACCGCCTTCACGCAAGGCTCCCTCTCAAGCCTGCGGGCGATCTGGTCGGGGTCTATGTTGAGCGTCTCCGGGTCGATGTCGGCGAAAAGGGGCTTGGCCCCCGTGTAGAGCGCGCAATTGGCGGAGGCGAGAAAGGTCATGGGAGAGGTGACGACGCTGTGGCCCGGGCCGATGCCAGCGGCCAGGCACGCAAGGTGCAGCGCCGCGGTGCCGCTCGAACATACGACGGCGTACCTGGCCCCCGTGTACTGCGCAAGCGAGGCCTCGAACTCGTCGACGAGCGGGCCCTGCGTGAGCATGCCCGAGGTAAGGGCGTCAATGACCGCCCTTATGTCGTCCTCGTCAATCGTTTGCCGCCCGTAGGATATTTGCCGTCTCACCATCGGTGAACTCCTTGATTATCTGCCTTATTTCCATTACGCTCAACACCCTGTCGTTGCTGCCGCTCGAGTAGCTGAACCCCTCGGGCACCGGTCTGCCCCCGTCGGACCTCTGCGAGCCCCACCAGGCGAATTGGGGCTGGATGACGAAGTGGTCGTCGTACTCGAGCGTAAGCCGCCCGTCGTCCTCGGAGATGAGCGTCTCATGGAGCTTCTCTCCGGGCCTTATGCCGACCACCTTTATCCTGCACTCCGATGATACTGCCCTGGCCACGTCCGGCATCGTCGCGCTCGGTATGCGGGGGACGAATATCTCGCCGCCCTTCATGCGCTCAAGGGAGGCGAGGACGAACTCCGCGCCCTGGTCGAGCGTTATCCAGAACCGGGTCATGCGCTCGTCGGTTACGGGGAGTGTGCCCGTGTGCTTGAGCTTTATAAAGAGCGGGATGACGCTGCCACGGCTGCCCACGACGTTGCCGTACCTTACGACGGAAAAACGCGTGGCCTTGCTCCCGGCGTACGCGTTGCCAGCCACGAAGAGCTTGTCCGAGCAGAGCTTGGTCGCCCCGTAGAGGTTTATGGGGTTGGCGGCCTTGTCTGTACTCAGGGCCACGACCTTCTTGACACCCCTGTCCACGGAGACGTCTATGACGTTCTGCGCACCGAGGACGTTGGTCTTGATTGCCTCGAACGGGTTGTACTCGGCGGTGGGCACCTGCTTGAGCGCGGCGGCGTGTATGACGTAGTCCACGCCGTCGAACGCCCTGTACAGCCTCTCCTTCTCCCTTACGTCGCCAATGAAGTACCTGATGCATGGCTCTGGAAAGGACTGCTTCATCTCGGACTGCTTCAGCTCGTCCCGGCTGAGGATGATGATCCTGGCCGGAGAGTATCTCGATAGTATCAGCCGGGTCAGCCTCTTTCCGAGTGACCCGGTGCCGCCGGTTATAAGGATGTTCTTGCCGTTCAGGTCCATAAGACGCTCCTTGATAGTTTTGACAAGTTTAATATGCAACTTGCGTGCCATCACGGTTCATATGGACATTTGCTTGAATTCATTGGTTTTTTTTTAGCGCGAGGCTGTCTGACAGGGATAAAGGTCAAATCTGTGACGGAGAGTAGGAGGATATTGACTGTATTTCCTGCCGCAGGTGTGAAGATTTTGCCGCGTGCAGGGGTGGTGGCGCCGGGGTCTTCAGCAGCGGGTCTTCGAGCGTGGGGCTAAACCTTTATTTCGTAGTCGGAGGGGTAGTCGTCCCTGTCCACGATGCACTGGACCGCCCTCATGTTCCCGGAGTTGAAGACGACCGGGCCCTTGAGGTTGAGGCTCACCCGCTTGTTCTCCCCCTGCGAGACGCAGACCATGACAAGGGTGATGACATCGGAGGCGTCCTTTACGCCGAGCTCCTCTATCTCCGCCCTCTTGAGAGGCACGGTGTAGTCGGCCCTGAACGCGTTGGGGTTGGTCAGCAGGAACGCGAGCGAGGGCTCATCCACCGACTGGAGCCACTTGAAGAGCCCCTGCGCGTCGTGGTCGATGAGTATGAAACGCCGCAGGTTCGCGAACCCCGGTATGCCTCTGGAGAAGGTGATGACCTTCTCCTCGGCTACCGAGAGAGGGCCGAAGCGTGTAGTGTCGAAGCGGATTACCGGCTCTTCCTTTGTCTGTGTAACGCTCATCGTCTACCGTTCCTTTTTGAGTGCGTCCGCCACGTCCGGTGGCAGCGCGGAGGCGCGTATGTTGTCTTCCTGTATCTTTACGTATATCTCTTCGCGGTGTATGGTGTGGTTGCGCGGTGCCTCTATGCCAATCTTTACGTGGTTGTCCTTCACCTCGACGACTACGACCCTTATCTCGTCGCCGATCCTTATGGCCTCGCCCGACTTCCTTGTCAATACCAGCATCTTTCGCCCTCCATGGCTTGGTTATTCGGTTTTTTTTTGCGACGGCCCGCGCAGACGCACGCGCCTTAGATGTAATTGAAGATGTTCGTGGAAAATACCGTGCCCGCGGACGAAAGCGCCGCCTCGAGGGCTATCTGGCCGAGCTTCAATTCCGATATTACGCTCGCAACGTCGGCGTCCTCGAGGTTGGAGACCGTTGCGCTCACCTCGAGCCGTGTGGTCGAGAGCGTGGCCTCGGCGGACTGAAGCCTGTTTACCTTGCCCCCGATCTCCGCCACCGCGGCGGTGACCTGGTTGAAGGAGCTGTCGAGCGCGCCTATGGACGCCTCTATGCCCGCGACGTCGTTGGCGGCAAGCGCCGTAACGAGATCCGAGACGGTCTGGAGTATGTCCGTGCCTCCGCCTCCGCCTGCGCCCTTGAATACCTCGTCGCCGTTTACGCCCACGGTCAAAGTGCTCGTGCCGCTTATCCTTATCCCGTACCTGTTCGAGTCCCCCTGATAGGCACCCGTGGCGGAGAGCGCCGGGGTGTCCGTCTTGTACCCCGAGAATACGTACCTGCCGTCGAACTCCGTGTTGCCGAGGCTTACCAGCTCGTCGAGGAGGTTGGACACGATGGAGGCGGAGTTGGCCCTGCCAACGGCGTCCATCGTGCCCGTGGCGTTGGTCGTGGCTATCTCCTTTACGCTCGTAATGACGTCCTTGACGCTCGAAAGCGCCTTCTCCGTTATGTTCAGGTAGGAGTATCCCGAATCGATGTTCCTCTGGTACTGGTTGAAGGAGGATAGCACGCTCTTGGACGAGAGTATCGTCCCGGCGTTCACAGGGTCGTCGGACGGGGCGTTGACCCTCTTGCCGGTGGCCAGCTGCTTGTCGAGAGAGTAGAGCGTCTCCTGCCTGCGCACGATGTCGTTGATGTACGTATTATACATCATACCCTGGGTTATTCTCATAGCTCCGTGCTCCTTACCTTATGTTCAGCAGCGCCTCGAACATCTTATCGGCCGTGCCCATGACCTTGGCCGCGGCCTCGTACGCCCTCTGTAGCTTTATAAGGTTTATCGCCTCCTCCTCGAGGGAGACCCCGGATACCGACTCGCGCGCCAGTTGGAGCTGCTCGGCTACCTTGCCCTGCGCGCTGAGATTGCTCTTTGCCTCGGCCACGGCCGTGCCCACCCCGGTCACCACCGCCCTGTAGAACTCGCTGAAGGTCTGCCCGTCCATAGAGGCCGAGTCCTTGAGCGCCGCCAGGGCCATGGCGTTGGTGTTGTCGCCCGGCAGTGTGGCGGCAGAGGACGAGGCGGCTATCCTGTTGCCGTTTGTGATATCGACGCCGATGTACTCGGAGGCGTTCTTCGTAACGCTTACCGCGAAGGTGTCACCCATGGCCGGCGTGCCGGTGTTGTCGGTTATTGTGAAGCTGATGCCGTCGAAGGTTATGGGGCTGCCGGACGCGTACGCGCCGGTGGTCACCACGGCGTTTGTCGCGGTGTTCACTACCGTGTAGCTGGCCGGCCCGGAGAACCTTACCTCGTAGTCGTCGAGCGTAAGCAGCGTAAGGTCCGTAACCGAGCCTGCGGAGATGACGGCCCCCCCGGTGTTCCGGGTGCTCGACTGCAAGTATACCGAAGGGGCCTTGAAAAAGTCCACCCCCGTGGAGCCGTCTAGCCCGTAGCCGGAACGGTGCAGCGTGTTCACGTCCTTTACTATGGAGGCGGCGAGGTAGTCGAGCCTGCCGAGTATATCCTGAAGATAGGCGCTGCCCTCGAGGTCGCCCTTCAGGCTGCCGCCCGTTATCCTGTCGTTAAGTACCATGCCGTTGCTCGAGATATTGTAGACCTCCGGGTTCTCGGGGTTTATGACGACAGAGAGCGGGGATACCTCGACCCCGGCAACGAGAAAGGAGCCGCTTATGTAGACGTCCGTCTTACCGTCCTTGCCCTCGACCGTGGATATGTCCGCAAGCTTGGAGAGCTCGTTCAAGAGGTTGTCCCTCCTGTCCCTCAGGTCGTTCGCGGAGGTGCCCGCCACCTCGACGGTGGTTATCTGAAGGTTGAGCTCCGCTACCTGGGCCCCGAGCGTGTTTATCTTCTCGACGGTCGCCTCGATGCGTCCGTTTATCTGCGAGACGTTCTGCTTTATGGCGCCGCCGACGCGGTTGAACTCATCGGCCAGCACGTTCGCGCTCGAAAGCAGGGCGCTCCTCTCTGCGCTTGTCGAAGGGCTTGCCGCGAGGTCCTCGAAGGCGTTGAAAAAGTCGTCAACGCGGCTCGAAAGGCCGGACCCGCCAAAGTCGTTCAGGAGCGACTCCACCGCCGACAGATGCCCTCCCTTCGCCTCGTAGCGTGAAAGCGACGAGTTGGCGTCCCTTATCTGTGTGGCCTGAAAGCTGTCGTAGACCCTCTCTATGCCGCTGACGGTAACGCCCGCGCCGAAGTACAGCCCGCCGTAATTGACGGGGTCCATCGACTCCATCACCGCGGTCTGCTTCGTGTAGCCGGGCGTGGACGCGTTGGAGATATTGTGGGAGGTGACGTTTATCGCCTTCTGGCTGGAGAGAAGCGCCGTTTTGGCTATGTCGAGGACTGAATTGAGGGTAGACATAGGTCCCTTTAAACCCCTTCGCTCAAACGTGAGCCCTTCAGGGGTATCTCGCCGAAGGCCCCGTTCGGCTTGTACACGCTGCCCGGCATGAAGTTTCCGAAAAAGCCGAGGGTCTTGTTTAAATGCTCGAGCGAGCCCTTGATGACAAGGCTGTTCACCCGGTTGACCTCATGTATGGTATCTATAAGAGAACCGATGATGTTCTGAAGTTTAAGGAACTCCTCTTTCTGAGGGCCCGTGGCGCGTTCCACTATGGCCGATACCACGTCCTCGTCCGCGCCTTCCATGCCGAGCGAGCGCGCACAGTCCGCGAGCAGGGCCTGCCTTCTCTCACCGAGCTTGCGCACGCGGGCGATAAGCGCCTCCTTGCCGGCTACGGTCTCGTAGAGGCCCTTGTAGTCCCTGCCTACAAGGCACTCGGTCTCCCTCTGGAGCACCGAGATGAACTCCTTGTACGCCGAGGCCTCCTGTGAGAGGTGGTCTGTTATGTGGGCTATTTCCATATCATTTCTTCGCGTGGATCGTGTCGATCAAGGCCCTTTCTATCATCTTTTCCGCCACCTTGCCGGCATCTACCTCGTAGTTGCCGCGCTCTATGTCGGTCTTGAGCTTTACGACCATCTCGCCCCTTACCTCGGGAACTTCCGCAAGCAGGCTCTTGGCCCTGTTCAGCTCTTTTGCCTTCGGCGAGAGGGCAACGCTGTCGCCGCCCTGGCCGGAAGGCCCGGCGGGGCTACCGCCCGGCCTGTTCAACTGGCCGTTTCCATTGGTTTTTTTGATAAAGTTATCGGTGCCTGGTCCTTTTTTTCCGCCTATCTTCATGTGACCCTCCTAATGTTCCGGCGTATCTGTTTTGCCTTACCATTAATATCGGTAAAACGCCATGGAACTTTAGGTCGGGCCATCGACGACCAGGGGCCTCTTTGCCCGGCCCGCTACCTCTGCCGGGGGTCCTCTTCGAGGGCCGCTACGCCGGCGTTACGCCCCTGAACAACGGGTCTGCCTGTCTGCGGCGGGGCCTGCGCCTCCTTGCCCGTAAGCTGCTGGGCGAGGACGCCTCCGAGGCCGATGCCGGACCCCCTGCTCATCAGCTTGGAGAGTTCCGTGTCGAAGAGCGAGGAGTAGATGTCTTCACCGCTGCCGCCGTGAAAGAGCTCGCTCTTCCCTACCGACTCCCTCATGACCTTGAGCATCTGGTTTATGAAGAGGGCCTCGAAGTCCTGAAGCGCCTTTTTCACCTCTCCGGGGCTGTCCTTGCCCTTGTGCGGTGACACGGCGTGCGGCGCGAGAGCGCCCCGTATGCCCCCCTGAATTCCATTGATTCCGTCCATATTATCTCCTCTGAGCCCTATTTTCCTTATATTATCTCGAGCTCCGCCTGCAGGGCGCCCGCCGCCTTTATGGCTTGAAGTATCGCCACGAGGTCCCTCGGGGTCACCCCCACGAGGTTCAAGGCCCTGACGACCTCGCCGAGCGTTACGCTCTCCGGCAGGACTATGAGCCTGGAGCGCTCTTCCTTGACGGTAGTCTGCTCCACGGGCTGGACGACCGTCTGACCGGTCTGCGAGAACGGGGAGGGCTGCGAGATGGCGTACTGGGTGCTTATCTCCACGCTTATGTCACCGTGCGAGATGGCGACCTCGGATATCCTTACGTTCTCGCCCATGACGACCGTGCCGGTGCGCTCGTTCACGACCACCTTCGTCACCGCGTCCGGCCTTATGTCGAGCGCCTCTATCTTCGCGAGGTACTGTATAACGGAGTTCTCGTAGTACTCCGGCACCGTCAGCTTTATCTTGCCCGGGTCCAGAGGGGTGGCCACAGGGTTGAACATCGCCTTGTTTATCGCCTCCGCCATCCTCGCCGCGGTGGTAAAGTCCGGGCTTCTCAATGAGAGGTAGAGCGTATGCCTCGTCAGCAGCTCGACCGGGACCTCCTTCTCTATGAGCCCGCCTCCGGGAATCTTTCCGGCGGTCTGATGGTTCTTGGCCACCTTCGTGGTGGTCCCCGCCGAGAAGCCCGCGAGGGTGAGCGCTCCCTGCGCCACGGCGTAGACCGTGCCGTCGGGGCCTTTGAGCGGCGTCGATATAAGCGTGCCGCCCTGGAGGCTCTTGGCGTCCCCGAGAGAGGAGACGAGTACGTCTATGCGGCTTCCCGGCTTTATGAAGGGGGGCAGGTCTGCTGTTACGAGCACGGCCGCCACGTTCTTTACGCTTATGGCCCTTGGGTCGAACTTCATCCCCATGCGGTTGAGCATGTTCGCCAGGGTCTGCGTGGTGTACACGGCGCTCGACTTGTCCCCCGTTCCGTCGAGGCCGAGCACCAGGCCGAAACCCACGAGCTGGTTGGGCCTTACACCCTCGACAAAAGCGATGTCCTTTATGCGTGCCGCCTCCGAGACCCCGGCGCTCAGGACAAACGTGACCAGCAGAAGGGCCGCTGCCGCGGCGTTTTTAAAACGGCCATGCATTGTCAAGTATCCTCCTGAACCATCCGGGGCCCTGTTCGTCGGCTATCACGCCCTTGCCCGAGTACTCTATCCGGGCGTCGGATATCAATGTGGAGAGCACCACGTTGCTCTCGTCTATGTCCTCGGGCCTCACTATGCCGCTCAAGACCACGTACTGGAGCTCGTTGTTAACTATCGTGTCCTTCTTGCCCTCGAGCACGAGGTTCCCGTTGGGGAGTATCTCCACCACGCGCGCCGATATTATCGCAGAGAGCTCCCCGGACCTCCTGGTAGTGCCCGCGCCGTCGAAGCTCGCGTCGTAGCTGCTCTGCACCTCCGGGCTGAACGGGTTGCCCTGATTGAGAAAATCCCTCATACCGAGGTTCAGCGGGAGCCCGAAGAGCTTTTGCACGCCTATGTCGGTCGTCGATGCGCGGGAGGTGGTGGTCGTCGCCTCCTTTATCGCGCTCGTCTTCTCGGTAATCTTTATGGTCACAATGTCCCCGACGTTACGCGCACGCAGGTCTTGAAAGAGCGTGTTCCTGGAGGTCTCGCCCGGCCAGATGGAGCCCGGCGTCGCAGGGGTGATGCCGCCCTGGACGGGGATGTTCGAGATGTTTATCTTCTTCGGCTCCGGGGTTGCGCAGCCCGTTACGATGCCGAAGACCAGCGCCGCTCCCAGCAGATTTGTAAAATGCCTCTTCATGGATACTCCTCTCCTGACGTCCGGGTGGTACCAGCAGGGCGCTGGATAGGCCATCCCCCGTCTCTTTCAGCCGCTACCCGACCTGCGGGCCGCGTGTACCGCTGCATGCTAAAAACCGACCGCTATCTCTCCGGGGCCAACGACGAGGCCGCTTATCTCCTTGCCGGAGCTGGTGCGTACCCTCATGGGCCTGCCCTGAAACCCGTTCTCGACGGCGACGGCAGACGACTTTATCCTTATATTTCCGCCCCGCATGCTCACAACGACGCGGTCGCCGCGCTTTACTACGACCTCGGGCCTCACGTAATCCTTCTTTACGACGTGGCCCGCCCTTATCGGGCGCCTGGCGACCTTTCCGGCCACCTCGTCGACCGAGGAAAAGGAGTCCTGCGTATCGCGCACATCCACCCTAGCAAGCCTTACGTCCGCCCTGGCCACCTTGCGTCTCGACTTGATGGGCCTCAACGCCACCACCGCGAGCTTGAAGACCTTTATCTGCGCTGTGGCCCAGAGGCTCTTGAACTCAACGCCCTTTCTGAAGAAACTCACGGGGAACGAGACCTTGCCCGTCTTCGCCATGCCCGCGGGCACCCTCACCCGGGCGTCGTCATACTCGCCGACCTTCTCGAGACCCGGTATGCTTACGCCGCTCACCTCCACGTTGGAGCGCTCCCACGGCAGGGTACTGGCTATCTGGCGCGCGATCTCGGCGCCGAGCGAAGGCCCCTGGGCCCGTGTCGCGCACGGGACGAAGAGGAATAAAAGGAAGAACGCTATGGCGAGCCTCTTGGTCATACCCTACCTCTTCATCGTGTTGGCGGTCTGGAGCATCTCGTCGGTGGTCTGTATGGCCTTCGAGTTTATCTCGTACGCCCTCTGCGCGGCTATCATGTTGACCATCTCCTCGACGACGCTTACGTTCGACATCTCGAGGAATCCCTGCGAGAGGGTGCCGAGCCCGTCGGAGCCGGGGGTGCCGGTAGTCGCGTCGCCGGAGGCGGCGGTGGGCATGTAGAGGTTCTTGCCCGTGGGCTGGAGCCCGGATGGGTTTACGAACCTCGCGAGCTCGATGTTGCCGACCTGCGTGGGGGTTGAAAGCCCCGGCTGGGTCACAGAGACGATGCCGTCCGCGCTTATCGTTATCGCGAGCGTGTCCGAGGGTATGGTTATCTGCGGTTCCACCACGTAGCCGTCGGATGTGACGAGATTGCCCTCGCTGTCCACCTTGAACTCACCGGTCCTCGTGTAAGCCGTCTGCCCGTCGGGCCTCGTTATCTGATAGAAGCCGTCGCCCTCGATGGCCACGTCCAGGGGGTTCTCCGTCTGCTTGAAGTTGCCCTGATTGAAGACCTTCGCGGTCGATACCGTCCTAACGCCCTGACCGACCTCGATGCCGGTGGGCACCATGGTGGACGGGGACGAAGAGGTCCCGGCGGACTTCATCTCCTGGTACAGCAGGTCCTGATAGTCGGCCCTGCTCTTCTTGAACCCGGTGGTATTGACGTTCGCGAGGTTGTGCGCGATGATGTCGATGTTGAGCTGCTGCGCCTCCATTCCCGTCGAAGCCGTCCATAAAGACCTTATCATTGCCGGAACCTCCCTGTGTTTGAATTTTCAGCGGGCCCCGCCTCCCGGGCGAGACCCATCCCTATGTGGTTTTAATACCCCGGCGATTGCTGCGGGGCGGTTCATTAACTGAAAAAACGGTTATGTCCTGCCGACCTCGTCAATCGCCTTTTTTGTCAACTCGTCGAGAGCCTGTATCATCTTCGTCTGCATCTCGAAAGAACGCTGCGCCTCTATCATCGTCGTCATGGCGCGCACGGCGTTTACGTTTGAGACCTCCACGTACCCCTGCTGTACCGCCGTGCTGGGATCGACCGGGACCTCCTTTGCGCCGGGCGAGGCCACAAAGTATGAGCCCTCGCGGCGCATGTCCGCGGTGTTCTTGAAAGAGGCGAGCTTCAGGGTGTCTATCTTCACCCCGCCGGGTCCCTTGAGCACCCCGGCGTTGTCTATGGTCACGTCCGGCGAGGTCAGTTTGATGGCACCCTTCTCGCCCATGACAGGATGGCCCTCCTTGGTTACAAGCGCGCCGTCGGCGCCGATGGCGAACGAGCCGTCCCTCGTGTAGCGCACACCGGCGGGGGTGTCCACGGAGAAGAAACCGTCCCCCTTCAAGGCTACGTCAAGCGGCCTGCCGGTCTGCTCGGCGACGCCCTGGCTCATGTCCGTCATGACGCCCTTCATTACGGAGTAGGTGCGCGGGCCGTAAGGCGCCGGCATGGCGTCCTCGAACAGGGGCTTCTGCTTCTTGAACCCGGCGGTATTCACGTTCGCGAGGTTGTAGGTCAATACTTCGAGCCTCTTTTCATGAAGCTTGGCACCCGAGAGCGCCACGAATATTCCTCTGTCCATCAGACTCCCTCCTGCGTTACTGAGACCTCGCTGATATTCAATGCAACCCGCGTGCCAAAGACCGCACGTCCATCCTTTCTGGCAAACCGGCTATCTTTCAAGGCTTTTTACGCCACATGCCCCGCGTCGTGAAGGCCCTCGGCCGGGCCCCGGCGGGCAGAATATTCCGGGTGAGGAGTTTTTTTCCTCTTCGGGGCGCTGCCCGGTCCCGGGCGGTGGCCATAGAGCGTCTCGATGAGCTCCACCTCCCCGCTGAGAAGGCCGAGCCTCTGCTTTACCCGCGCCGACGGTATACCCATCTCGAGGAGCAGGCCGGCCTTGGCGTATTTGCCAGACCTTGTCTGAGACCCCGTGCTCGCCGCCTTCCTGAGCGTATCCTCCGCCTTCTCGATCAGGGAATCGAGCCGCCTGCTCTTGTCCTCGAGCCGGCGCTCGGACCATTCGAGGTCGAGCCTGCCCTTGTTGAGCTCCGCCGCGAGCTGCCTGACCTTGCGCACCTCTGCCCTGAGCTCGTCTCCGGCCATGTCACGCTCTTCGGGCGCCTGCTTCTCCTGCACCTTCGCGCGCCCGGGTGTGGCCAGCCTGAGCAAGCGCCTCGCCTCCGAAGGGAAAAAGTAACACAGTATGCCTGCGGCTATCACGACGGCGGCGGCAACGGGTATCATGGCTATTGAGAACATCTTCTCCGGCACCTCTTTTCAGTGTGTATGAATGTGTCAGAAACTTCACCAGACATATAATGCAAATGCCGTGCCTAAACAACCACCCGCACGGGGTTCTGCCGGGGCCGGAGGGAAATAAAAAAAGGGCGGCCTCTGACGAGACCGCCCAACATTGCGAAAAAACTTGTTTTTTCCGTCAATAGAGGTCCATGCCCTCCGCGAAAGAAATCTGCACGTTCTGAAGCAGGGCCTCGACATCCTCATCACATATCCCGATTATTTCCGGCAGGTCCCCGAAATCCACCTCGTCACCGCCAGGTTTCCGCCATCCCATGCCAATTTTTTGGCACATCCTGTCAGAGAGTTTTATGACAGCCACGAGATTGAACATATCCCTTTCATGGGCGAGGTACTCCGGGTCGTCGAAGTGCAGAAGGAGCGCCTCGAGTGACTCGGGGAAGCCCCACTTCTTGACCACGGCCGCCCCGACCTTCCTCTGCGTGAAGCCGAAGTGCTCCATCTCGGCAACCGAGAATGGCACTCCGTCGTTGTAGACACTCTCCATCACGTTGGCGAAGATCTCCGGGAACTCGTTGTTCAGCACAACCTTGCCCACGTCGTGCAGGAGACCGCCTATGAAGGCGTCCTCCGGGTCCGCAAAGCGCGTATGCCTTGCCACGATGTTGGAGGCGAGTGCCGAGCCTATGAGCTGCTCCCAGAGGAGCTTCTCGGTCAGCCCGAACTTCTTGTAGACGTTCTTCATAGATGTAGCCACCACTATGCTCCGCACGGCATTGAGCCCCAGCCTCAGTATCGCCTGGCTCAGGTTCTGTATGTTCCTGTTCCCTCCGTAGAACGCGGAGTTGGCTACCTTGAGTATCTTCGTGGCGAGCCCCGGGTCCGTGATCACCAGCCTCTTTATCTTTTCGATAGAGACGTCGGGGTCCGACATCAGGCCCAGTACCTTCTGCGTGGTTACCGGCAGTACGGGCAGTTCCGAGGCCTTTATAACCGCCTCATTAACGCCGTTTGGTGCAGCGGTGGTGTTCATAGCTCAGCTCCTTGAGAAAGGTACCAGGCTCAGCTCGCCTTCTTGAACGCGGCGGCGGGGCCCGTACCCTTCTTCTTTACTGGATGGTCTACTACCGTTGCCATGCTGGCCTCACCCGTCTTGAGTATGGTGAAGCTCGCCACGAGGTCCTTCAATTCCGTGGCGAGACGCGCCATCTCGTTGCTCGCGTTGG
>JBHHYT010000035.1:0-21722 GCA_046757705.1 Thermodesulfobacteriota bacterium | reverse complement strand
CCTCCCATCGAGGGAGGGGAAGCGCGGAAACTCCGGGCTTTAGCCCGGAGTGGTTATTCCCATCCGCCCTGCCATCGACAGGCCCCCCTTGTATCGGCGGGCCAGTCATAATAATGACGCTGTCCGCTCAAACCTTTGACTCCGTCCTTGCCAGAGACCCTTCGGCGCACCTGACGATAATCGTAGGGACATATTTTGGTCAATCTTTTCAAGCTGTTGCGTGGCCTTCACTGTATGGGGCGGGCTCTGGCACGGGTATTGCATTCTAACTGCACAGCAAATAAATCTTTTAGCTTGCTCCATTGACGAAGATGGGCACTTGTCTAAAGGAGGGAGAGAAAAAATGGCCACAGAAAACGAGAGCAAGAAACAGGAAGCTCCGGCCCCGAAGAAGAAGGGCAAGGGGATGCTCATAGGCATCGTCGTTGTCGTCATACTGGTGCTCGGGGGCGGTGGGTTCTTTTTTATGAAGAACAAGTCCGGCGGCGCCGACGAGGCGCATGCCTCGGAGAGCTCCTCGCACGAAGGCGGGCACGGTGAGGACTCGCACGGAGGCGGACATGGCGGCGTCGAAAGAGGCGGCGGCACGCTCGCAAGCATGGAGCCCTTTATCGTAAACCTCCAGGACAATTCGGGGACCAGGTACCTGAAGCTCAACATCAACCTGGAGCTCGCTTCCGACTCCTCCGACTCAGAGCTTACCAGCCTCACCCCCCAGATAAGGGACTCGCTGATAATACTCCTGAGCAGCAAGAGCTACTCGGACATCGGCACGGTCGAGGGCAAGTACAAGCTCAGGGACGAGATCGTGGCGCGCGTCAACCAGTTCCTGACGAAGAGTAAGGTCAAGACCGCTTACTTCACCGAGTTCGTAATCCAGTAGGGGTGCCCAGATGGCAGAGCAGATACTATCACAGGTCGAGGTAGACGCCCTCCTGAAGGGGCTCTCGAACGGCGACATAGAGACCGAGGTCGAGCAGCAGGATAAGTACGAGGGCGAGATAAGACCCTACGACTTCGCCGATCAGGACAAGACGTACCGCGGCAGCATGCCGGCCCTCGAGATGATAAACGAGAAGTTCTCGCGCGCCGCTGGCAGCCCGATATTCAACATGCTCAGAAAGAGCGTGGACGTAACGCCGGCGGGCGTGAAGATAATGAAGTACGAGGAGTTCATAAGGAACCTGCAGATGCCCTCGAGCCTGAACATCTTCTCTCTGGCCCCCCTGAGGGGACAGGGCATCCTGGTGATCGACCCGAACCTGGTCTTCCATCTCGTGGACAGCTACTTCGGCGGCGACGGCAGGTTCCACACACGCATCGAGGGGCGCGACTTTACCAACGTCGAGCAGGGCGTTATCAAGAAGATGGTGGAGCTGCTCTTCCACGAGCTTGGGGAGATATGGAAGGCGGTCCAGCCGATGGAGTTCACGCTGACACGCACGGAGATGAACCCCCAGTTCGTGAACATCACGGGGCACATGGAGCCGGTGGTCGTCTCCACCTTCAACATGGAGATAGAGTCGGCATCGAACAAGTTCTTCTACTGCATACCATACACATCGCTCGTGCCGATACGCGACAAGCTTTGCGGCACGCAGAAGGCGGACTTCAACGACACGGACAACAAGTGGAGGGACGGCCTGAACGAGCAGTTCAGGAACATCCCGGTAGAGGTCGCGGCGGAGATAGGCAAGGCCTGCATCAGTGTCTCCGAGCTGCTGAACCTGAAGGAGGGTGATGTGATACAGCTCGACAGGAAGGTGAAGGAGCCGGTGCGGGTAAGCATCGAGGGGGTGCCCAAGCTGTTCGCCAGCCCCGGGCTCATGGATACGAACTACGCGATCAAGATCATGTCCACGATAAACGCAGGGAGGGAGCAATGACGAACGAAGCGGCAAAGAAAGAAGAAGAGGTCAACGCCGGGCAGGCGCTCGACGACCAGTGGGGAGAGGCGCTTTCGGAACAGGGCGCCGAGCAGGAGAAGGCGGCACCTGCGCCGGCTGCGGCGGCCCCGAAGGTGGCCGAGATCCCGAAGCCCCGGATAGCCGAGGTGAAAAAGCCCGATGCGAAGCCGGCCAGCTTCGGCACTCTCAGTGAGGAGAACGCCGGGACAGTCGGGAACATGAACATGGTGCTCGACATACCCGTAACCATCTCAGTGGAGATAGGCAGGACGAAGATGATGATAAAGGACCTGCTCCAGCTCGGGCAGGGCACGGTCGTCGAGCTCGAGAAGCTCGCCGGAGAGCCGCTGGAGATACTCGTCAACGGCAGGTTGCTGGCCAGGGGCGAGGCGGTGGTCGTAAACGAGAAGTTCGGCATAAAGCTCACGGACATCGTAAGCCCTTCCGAGAGGATAAGCAAACTCGGATGACGGGATCATACACATATCTCCTCATAAAGGCGCTCCTGACGCTCGTGTTCGTCCTCGGGCTTCTCGCGATGTCCGTCTACGCCATCAGGTTTTTCATGAACAGGCGCACGGACAAGGGCGGCACAGGGCCCGGGCAGGGCGCAAAGGGCGGGGCCCCGGTAAAGGTGCTCTTCACATCCTTCCTCGGCGCGAAGAAGAACCTCGCCGTGGTGGAGGTGGCGGGCACGGTGCTCGTACTCGGGGTTACGCAGAGCTCTATAAGCTTCCTCACGAAGATAGAGGACGAGGGGGCGGTAGAGGAGCTGAAGAGGCACCGGGCACGTAAGAACCCGCTTCTCGGGATCTTTCAGGGCGGGCTTTAGGCCCTGGCAGAATAAAACGACAACACGGACATCATGACCAGAGCGCAATTGAAATTCATTATAATCATCCCGGCCCTCCTGCTTCTTACGGCGGGTGCGTGCCACGCGGCCCCGCAGGCCCTGTCTCTGCCGAACCTGAGCCTGAGCGTCGGGGGAGGGGCGGACAACCCGCAGTCCATGGCCACCGTAGTGCAGATAGTGCTGCTCCTTACGGTACTCACCCTCGCGCCCGCGATCATTCTTCTCATGACCTCGTTTACGAGGCTGGTCATCGTCTTTTCGATACTGCGCCAGGCCCTCGGCGTTCAGCAGGCCCCGCCCAACCAGGTGGTAATCGGTCTTGCGCTCTTCCTTACCTTCTTCATCATGTCACCCGCTTTAAACAGGATAAACCAGAAGGCCCTGCAGCCGTACATGAACGGGACCATAACGCAGCAGTCCGCCCTCGACAACGCCCTTGAGCCGATGCGCGAGTTCATGACGAAGAACACGAGGGAGAAGGACATGGATATGTTCATAAAGCTCTCCGGGGCGGATGCACCGCATACCAAGAGCGACATCTCCATCCTCACCCTCATCCCTGCGTTCGTTACAAGCGAGCTGAAGACGGCCTTTCAGATAGGTTTCCTTATCTACCTGCCGTTTCTCGTAATAGATATGGTGGTGGCGAGCGTTCTCATGTCCATGGGCATGATGATGCTCCCTCCGGTGATGATCTCCCTGCCGTTCAAGCTCATGCTCTTCGTGCTCGTGGACGGCTGGTACCTGCTCGTCGGCTCGCTGGTGCAGAGCTTCGGTTAGATACGGATGTTTAAAGTCAACGTTTTTTTACAGAGGACAAGATGACGCCTGAATTCGTAACGAGCATAGCGAAAGATACCATAGAGGTGGTGCTACTGATATCGGTGCCCGTGCTCGCGGCGGGCATGGTCGTGGGGCTCCTGGTCAGCATCTTCCAGGCTGTAACGCAGATCCAGGAGATGACTCTCGCGTTCGTGCCCAAGATAATAATCGTCTTCCTCGTGCTCCTCATACTCTCTCCGTGGATGATGGGCGTGATGATGAGCTTCACGAGCAGGATATTCACGAACCTGCCGGTGTACATCCGGTAGAAGGGAAGCCGAAGGACATGGAACTGGCTCAGTTTTTCCTCAAAAACTCATCGACCTTCCTCTTTGTGCTGACAAGGGCCGGGGCGATACTCTTCACCGCCCCGATATTCGGCGCCTTCAACGTGCCCATGCGCGTAAGGTTCGCCCTTACCCTGCTCGTCGCCCTGATACTCGTCCCGCTTACCCCGTTCGTACCGATGCCGGAGTCGCTGGTGGCCCTCGTGTTAAGCGTCGGCGGGGAGGTGCTCATAGGCGTGGCCATCGGCCTGGTCATAAAGTTCTTCTTCACCGGGGTGGAGTTCGCCGGGCAGATAGCGAGCTTCCAGATGGGCATCGGCATGTCGAGCGCTTACGACCCCTTGAACGCAGCACAGGTGACTATACTCGGCAGGATGATGAGCATCCTTTCGCTGCTCATATTCCTGAGCCTCAACGGGCACCTGATGGTCATCATGGCGCTCAAGAGGAGCTTCGACGTGATACCCCCATACGGCTTCACGCTCAGCCCGAACCTGATGGAGAGCTTCGTCGTATTCTCCCGGGAGATATTCATACTCGCCGTAAAGTTCGCGGCGCCGGTCATAGCCATACTGCTTTTCGTCAACCTATCGATGGGCATAATGGCGCGTTCGGTCCCGCAGCTCAACATGTTCGTAATAGGTTTCGCGGTTACCATACTCGCGGGCTTCGTGGTGCTCGCGCTCTCTCTGCCCGTGCTCGAGACCTCGCTCGTGTCGATGTTCGAGCGCATGTGGTCGGGTGTCTTTTCAATGATGAAGGTTATGAGCCATGCCTGAGAACGACCAGGAAAAAACAGAACAACCTTCGTCGCGAAGAAGGGACCAAGCGCGCCAGGACGGCAACTTCGCCACCTCGAAGGAGGTAAGCTCCTTTTTCTCGATACTCGGGGCGATAACGGTGCTCTACTTCTCCGGCACCTGGGTCTTTATGGGGGCAGCGGACTTCATGAAAAGGACGTTCCAGACATTGGGCGGGGACCTTACGCCCCAGACCGCCATTGCGCTCTTTCACGACGTCTCTTACAAGCTCTTGATCCTCATACTCCCGGCGCTCGCCATTCCGGTCTTCGGCGTCATCTCTTACGTCGTGCAGAACGGCATAAACCTGACCGGCAAGCCGCTGACGCCTGACATCAACAAGATAAACCCCCTGGCGGGCGTAAAGAGGCTCTTTTCGCTCAACTCTGTGGCCGAGCTCGTCAAGTCGATACTCAAGCTTACGGTCATCACGTACGTGGTTTACGTCAACGTCAGGCGCGAGTGGGCGAATATCCCGTTTCTCATGGACATGGAGCTCGTAAGCGTTCTGTCCTACATGGGCGCCATCTCGTTCAGGATAATGACCAAGACCGTCTGGGTGCTCGCCTTCATAGCGGGCCTCGATTACCTGTACCAGAGGTGGAGCTTCGAGAAGGGCCTGCGCATGAGCAAGGACGAGCTCAAGGAGGAGATGAAGGAGACAGAGGGTGACCCGCACGTCAGGGCGCGCATCAAGTCCATTCAAAGGGAGCTCGCGCGCAAGAGGATGATGCAGGACGTGCCCACGGCCGACGTCGTGGTGACAAACCCGACGCATCTCTCCGTCGCCATCAGGTACGACAGGAGCAAGTCCGACGCGCCCGTGGTCGTTGCCAAGGGCGCGGGCCACCTGGCGCAGAGGATAAGGGAGCTGGCGCGCGAGCACGATGTGCCGCTCGTCGAGAACAAGCCCCTGGCAAGGCACCTTTACAGGCACGTCGAGGTCGGCATGCAGGTGCCCATGGAGGTCTACAAGGCCGTTGCCGAGGTGCTGGCATACGTATACAGGCTCAAGGGCAAGTTCAGGAACAATTAGACAGGTTGTGGAAAAAGCAACCTGTCTGGCAATCCATGGACGGATTGTCAGATTGCGAGACATACGGCGAGCAATTTGTGAGACCTGCACGAATTCACTTCGGGCAAGTCGTGGCTGAAAAGTACAGGATGGACTTTTCAGCATTACGCTAAGGAGAGTTCATGGCGGCTTTCATCGGAAACATAATGAAGTTCAAGAAGGGCGGCGAGCTGCTGCTCCCGCTCGGCATCGTGGGCATACTCTTCGTCATGATACTGCCGGTGCCGTCCATCGTGCTCGACCTGCTGCTGAGCTTCAACATCACGACGGCCATCATCATAATGCTCGTAGCGGTCTACATCACAAGGCCGCTCGACTTCTCGACGTTCCCGATACTCCTGCTCGTAACGACCCTTTTCAGGCTCTCGCTCAACGTCGCGTCCACGCGCCTCATACTCCTTCACGGCCCCGAGGGGCCGAGCGCCGCCGGAGAGGTCATACGCTCGTTCGGCAACTTCGTCGTCGGCGGGAACTACGCGGTAGGGTTCGTGGTCTTCGCCATACTGGTCATCATAAACTTCGTGGTCATAACGAAGGGCGCGGGCAGGATCGCCGAGGTGGCCGCCAGGTTCACTCTCGACGCCATGCCGGGCAAGCAGATGGCTATCGACGCGGACCTCAACGCCGGTCTCATAGGGGACGAGGAGGCGCGCAGGAGAAGGAAGGACGTGGCGATGGAAGCGGACTTCTACGGCGCCATGGACGGCGCGAGCAAGTTCGTAAGGGGAGACGCCGTTGCCGGCATCCTTATCACGCTCATAAACATACTCGGCGGCCTCGTAATAGGCGTCGCGCAGCAGGGCCTGCCCCTTGCGGAGGCCGCCAGGACGTACACCCTGCTTACGGTCGGCGACGGCCTCGTGGCGCAGATACCGGCGCTCATCATATCCACCGCCGCCGGCCTGGTCGTCTCCAACGTCAGCTCGGAGACGGGCCTTAGCGAGTCGATAGGCAAGCAGTTCGCCATGCACCCCAAGCCGATATTCATCGCCTCGGCCATCCTGCTCGTCTTCGGCCTCATCCCCGGCCTGCCTCACCTGGCTTTCTTCCTCCTTGCCGTGATAACCGGCTCCCTCGGTTTCTTCGTCTCGCGCACCATTGCCGCCAGAAAGGAGCAGCAGGCAAGGGAGGAGGAGCAGGCCGCCAAGGAGCCGAAGAAGAAGGAGGGCACGGGCGAGGTGCCCCTTATCGATACGCTCGGCCTCGAGGTCGGCTACAGGCTTATCCCGCTCGTCGATTCGTCCGAGAACGGGGAGCTTCTCGAGAGGATAAAGGCCATAAGGCGCCAGTTCGCCGAGGAGATTGGCCTGACCGTGCCGTCGGTGCACATAAAGGACAACCTGCAGCTCAAGCCCTCCGAGTACATCTTCCTCGTAAAGGGCGTGGAGGTGGCGCGCGGCGAGCTCATGACCGGCCACTCGCTCGCGATAAACCCGGGCAACGCCCGCGGCGGGCTCGACGGCATAGAGACGGTAGACCCGGCGTTCGGGCTGCCCTCCATATGGGTCCCCGACGCGGAGCAGGAGAAGGCGCAGCTCCACGGGTACACGGTCGTAAACCACTCGGCCATCGTTGCGACCCACATAACAGAGGTCATAAAGGCCCACGCCAGGGAGATACTCGGCCGCCAGGAGGCGCAGGCCCTTCTCGACAAGGTCGCCAAGAGCCACCCGAAGGTCGTCGAGGAGCTCGTTCCCAACCTGCTCAGTCTCGGCGCGGTGCAGAAGGTCTTCCAGAACCTCCTCAAGGAGAGGGTCTCGATACGCGACCTGCAGACGATACTCGAGACACTCGCCGACTACGCGCCCATGACCAAGGACACGGACCTGCTTACGGAGTACGTGAGGATGAACCTCGCCAGGCAGATATCGAAGCACCATCAGGGCGCAGGAGCGACCATAGAGGCGGTGGCGCTCAACCAGGAGATAGAGGACGCGATATCGCGCTCCGTTCAGGAGACACCGCAGGGCTCGTTCATGAGCATCGAGCCGTCCATGGCGCAGAAGATACTCGGCAAGCTCAAGGAGTCTCTCGAAGAGGTGATATCCGCGGGCCACCAGCCGGTGCTCCTCGTC
Source organism: Thermodesulfobacteriota bacterium (assembly GCA_046757705.1). Lineage (GTDB taxonomy): Bacteria > Desulfobacterota > GWC2-55-46 > GWC2-55-46 > GWC2-55-46 > JBHHYT01. The sequence goes on along the minus strand of JBHHYT010000035.1, from coordinate 13,903 downwards.
TCTCACCAGACACGCAGGTTCGTACGCAAGCTTACGGAGAGGGCGTTCCCCGGAATACCGGTTCTTTCGCATAACGAGATATCCCAGAACGTAAAGGTCCAGACACTAAAAGTGGTGAGGTTATAACATGCATATCAGAAAGTTCACGGGAGGCACCGCGAAAAAGGCGATGGACGCGGTTAAGGCGGAGTTCGGCCCCGATGCGTTGATAATGAGCAGCAAGAGGTCCTCTACGGGCGGTTTCGAGGTGGTGGCGGCCATAGACTACGACCTGTCGAGCCCGATAAACGTCGACCCCCGGGCGCAGACCCGGGCAGGGAGGCCGCACCCCGTCTCCACGGCGGCGCGTCCTCAGGCGGGCCCGTCGAGGGTGGTGCCGGCGTACGCCGCGTCGGATGCCGAGCTCAAGAAGGAGATAAGCGAGCTGAGGGAGGTCAAAGAGCTCTTCCAGACGGTGATAACGAGGAGCTCCGCGCCGGTCGCCAGGCTCTACGAGAGGCTTCAGGACGAGTTTACTAAGAACGGAGTGGACAGGAGGCTGGCCCGCAAGATCCTCGTAAACGCCTTTAACGGCGTCTCCAGGGAGAGGTCCGGCGACGAGGCCGCGCTCAAGGCTCACATGAAGAACAAGCTCTACGAGAAGATAAAGGTCACCGACCCGCTCTCCACCCGCTCCGTAGTGGCGTTCGTAGGGCCCGCCGGGGTGGGCAAGACCACCACCATAGCCAAACTGGCTGCGATAAACGTCCTCAAGCAGAAGAGGAAGGTGGCGCTCCTTACCACCGACACATACAGGATAGCCGCCACAGAGCAGCTCAAGACATACGGCAAGATAATCGGGGTACCGGTCGAGGTCGCCGCCGACGAGAAGGAGCTGGCCTCACGCCTGTCGGCCCACAGGGACAAGGACCTCGTGCTGATAGACACGGCTGGCAGGAGCCACAGGGACGCCAGGCACATGGCGGGGCTCTGCGCCATGGCGCGCGTAAACCCGGCGGTGAGGTTCAATCTCGTCCTCAGCTCGCAGACCCGGGATGAGGCGCTCTACGAGAGCGTGCAGGGGTACAGCGCCGCGCCCGTCGATTCACTGACCTTCACGAGGCTGGACGAGGGGAGCGTCTACGGCCCGATACTCAACACCATGCTCCTCTCGCGCAAACCCGTCGCGTACCTTGCCAACGGGCAGAACGTGCCGCAGGACATCGAGGCCGCCTCCAAGCGGAGGCTCGTAGACTTTTTCATGCCGAACTAACCGAAGCCGTTTTTTCAAGGAGAACTCTTTATGGACCAGGCTGTAACACTAAGGGAGATGGCCGGACTGGCGCCGACGGACTGCGAGAGCGCCAGCGCCACGCGGGTAATAGCGGTGAGCAGCGGCAAGGGAGGCGTGGGCAAGACCAACTCCGTCGTCAACCTCGCCGTGGCATTATCGAAGATGGGCAAAAAGGTGCTCCTTCTGGATGCCGACCTCGGACTGGGGAACCTCGACGTTCTCCTCGGGCTCGCACCGAGGTACAACATAGGGCACCTTTTGAGAGGTGAAAGGACGCTCGATGAGGTGCTTGTAAAGGGCCCCGCAGACATATGGATACTGCCGGCAAGCTCCGGGGTGCACGAGCTAACGGATCTCGACGCCGCCCAGAGGCTCTCGCTCCAGTCGTACCTCGAGAACATGGACCTCGACATAGACATCATGATCATCGACACCGGTGCGGGGATATCGAGCAACGTGCTCTTCTTCAACATGGCCGCCCAGGAGATAGTGGTGGTCGTCTCCCCGGAGCCGACGTCGATAACCGACGCGTACGCGCTGATGAAGGTTCTCTACCGGAAGCACGGCGAGCGGCGCTTCAGGCTGCTCGTCAACACGGTCAGGTCCGAGAAGGAGGCCATAGAGGTCTACAGGAAGATAAGCCTCGCCGCCGAGAGGTTCCTCGGCATCTCGGTCGACTACCTCGGATACGTGCTGCACGACGAGAACGTGCCCAGGTCGGTCGTCAAGCAGAAGGCGGTGATGGAGCAGTATCCGCGTTCGAGGGCGAGCGTCTGCTACAGGGAGATAGCCGATACCATCTGCGCCCTGCCCGAGGCGGAGATGCCCAAGGGCGGGATGCAATTTTTCTGGCGCCAGCTACTCGGGAGAGGATTTTAGAGGGTAAAAAAATAAACCAGGCAGGTAACGATATGAACAAAAAATTCATGAAAGTCTACGAGCCGGAAGTCAAAGCCAACAGAGACAAGTTTTTGGTTGACAACATTCACCTCGTCAAGATAATCGCCTACCAGGTCGCCGTGAACCTGCCGCCGCATATCGACGTGCAGGACCTGATAAGCGCCGGTACGATAGGGCTGCTCGAGTCCATCGACAGGTTCGACCCCGGCAAGGGCGTGCAGTTCAACACATACGCGTCGATAAGGGTGCGCGGAGCGATAATGGACGAGCTGCGGAGCATGGACTGGATGACACGCTCGATGAGGGACAAGTCGAACCAGCTCGAGAAGGCGTACGACGAAATAGAGCGCAGGACGGGCAGGCCCGCGGAGACGGAGGAGGTCGCCGGCTTTCTCGAGATATCCACCGACGAGCTTCACAAGATACTGAGCCAGGTGAGCGCGCTTTCTGTGCTCAACCTCGAGGACATGGGCATAAACCATGACGACGGCATGGACATCCTCGACTGCATAAAGGACCCGGACGCGAAGGACCCCATGGTGGTCGCCAAGTTCAACGAGATGCACAGGAGGGTGGCCGAGGCGGTGGAGGGGCTGCCGGACAAGGAAAAGCTCATCATCTCGCTGTATTATTACGATGAGCTTACCCTGAAGGAGATAGGCAAGGTCCTCGAACTGACCGAGAGCCGCGTATGCCAGCTCCACAGCCAGACGATGCACAGGCTCAAATCGCGCCTTAAAAAGTGCATGGCGGTATAACCTGAAGCGAAACGGAGGTTTTTCCGCCACGGATGATGTCTCTTAAAAAAATTCAAGAACACATGAATATCGCCCGATAAAGGTAAATAGGGAGAGGGTTGACCATGAACGACACTAATGTAAAAGCGATGCTGCGCGATTCCGACCCCTACGTAAGGAGGGACGCCTGCTTCGCGGTATCCGAATCGAGGGATAAGGGGCTCATTCCGGAGCTTGTCAACGTGCTCAGGGACGAGAACCCCGGTGTGAAGGAGGCGGCTCTCAACGCCCTGATATCCATCGGCGGCGGGGTGGTGGCGGCCGCGGTCTGCCCGATGCTCCGGGTCGAGGACGCGTCCTTGAGGAACATCGCCATAGAGATACTCCAGCAGGTAGGGCCGGAGGGGCTCGATAACATCGCCACCATGCTCGACGACCCCGACGACGACGTGGTGAAGTTCGCCGTGGACATCATAGCCGGCATCAAGGAGGCCGAGGGGGTAAGGCTCCTCTCTCCGCTCGTCCACCACAGGAACCCGAACGTAAGGGGCTCGGTGGCCGTCTGCCTCGGCAGGATAGAGGCCGAGGGCTCGTCACGGATATTACTTGAGATATTGAACGACACGGAGCAGTGGGTCAGGTTCTCCGCCATCGAGGGGCTCGGTCTCCTGCGCGACCAGATCGCCCTGCGGCCGCTGCTCGATATTATTGAAGATGAGGAAGGGCTCATACGCGAGGCGGCCATCGAGGCCATAAGCAGCATAGCCGGGCCCGAGGAGGCCGCCGACGTTCTGCACAGGATAAGCGGCATCGTCAGGCAGGGCCATGTCATAAACAACGCGCCGGTTGTCTGTCTTCTCGAGAAGGCGGCGTCCGGCGCAACCGGTTTCAGGCGTGAGCCCGGCTTCGTGTCCACCTATTATGATTTTCTCTGCTCGTCGATGGAGGATACCGACCAGGCGTCACGCCTGCAGGCCGTAAAGGGCCTGGGTCTCCTTCGTGTGCCCGGCGCGCTGGAGAAGGTCTTCGGCTTTATCAACGGGTTGAAGGAGATCGACGAGGAGACGGAGGCCGAGTGCGTGGACGCCGTCGTCTCCCTCGTCGGGCATGGTCCTCTGCCCAAACCCCTCGAGGCCGAGCTCGGCAAGATGGGCGCCTGTTTCGGCATCATCGTAGCGGCCCTGAGGATACTGAGGGCCGAGGACGCGGTGCCCGTGCTTGAGGGGCTCATGCCGAGGGCCGGGAAACAGGAGTTGAGGGAGCTGGTCTCGGCCATAGAGGCGATAGGGTCCCTCAAGTCCGTGGACGCCCTGTACAACGCGCTCAAGAGCACGGACGGGCACACGAGGGAGATCTCCGCGCGCGCGCTCGCCTCGCTCTCGGGAGAGTCGGCGGTGCCCGGCCTCTTCGAGGCATTGAAGAAGGAGCGGTACAGGGACGTAGCCGAGAAGATAACCGACGTGCTCGCCGTCATCCCGTCGCAGGACGTTAAGAAGGGTTTTTGCGGACTGCTCGACGGCGACAGCGAGGTGCTTCGCGAGATGGGCGCCAGGGGCCTTGGTATGATAGGCGATGAAGCGGTGCTCGAACACCTCGAAAAGGCCGTGACCGACGACAGCCCCGGCGTGAGGAAGGCCGCTTACAGGTCCATGGCCAAGCTCGGCATACCGGACGCCATAGAGCTCGTGATAGAAGGGCTCAAGGACAGCCACGACGACGTGAGGCTCTCCGTCCTGCAGGCCCTCGGCGGGTGGACGGGCCAGAGGATAAAAGAGGCCCTTATTGACGTTTTAAAGGACGAGAATATCTGGGTAAGGTATCAGGGTGTCAATCTTATCGGCGAGCTCGGCGAGCGCGATACCGAAGGGGTGCTTCAAGACCTTCTGCTCAACGACGTGCCCCCTGTAAAGGCCGCCGCCGCTACCGCGCTGGGCAAGTCCGGTTCCGCACAATCCATCAAGGTGCTTGAGCAATTCACGGAGCACCCCGACCCGAAGGTCCGGGAAGCCGTATACGAGGCGATGGAATCACTGAAATGCTTACTTTAGGAATAAATACCAAGCCCAGGCTCTCCAACGAAACTTTCTGTCTGTTAAGGGATATCATCTACACGAAGTGCGGTATCTACTTCGCGGACAATAAAAAGTATCTCTTGGAAACGCGGCTTTCAAGGAGGCTTGAGGAGAAGAACCTCAAGAGCTTCGAGGATTATTACTACTACCTGACCTACGACCCGGACAGGGGAAAAGAGCTGACCAGCGTCCTGAACGCGATAGTGACCAACGAGACCAGTTTTTTCAGGGACCAGGCCCAGCTCGACGCCTTCATAGACGGCGTTATCCCCCGGGTGCTCGAACGGAAGTCGAAGTCGAGCGACAAGAAGGTCAGGATATGGAGCGCCGCCAGCTCCACGGGCGAGGAGCCGTATACGCTCGGGATAATGATGCTCGAAAGCAAGCTGCCTGCCAGGGGCTTCGGCGTGGAGATAGTCGGCTCCGACATAAGCGACAACGTGTTGCGGTCCGCCGAGGCGGCCACATACGAGAAGTACTCGCTCAGAAACACGCCGCAGGAGTATCTCCAGCGGTACTTCCACGGCACCGGCCCCTCCTACGTGCTCGACCGCAGGGTGAAGGAGCTCGTAAGGTACAGGAAGATAAACCTGGTCAACTCCATGGACACCAGGATGGTGAAGGGCATTGACGTAATATTCTGCAGGAACGTGCTCATATACTTTGACGACGCATCGAAGAAAAAGGCGGTCGGGCATCTTTACGACAGTATGGTGAAGGGTGGCTATCTTTTCGTGGGATTCTCCGAGACGCTGCACAATATCACGAGACTTTTCAGGCCGGTGAGCATAGAGCGCTCGGTCGTTTATCAGAAAGTATGAGGGGCGTAGCATGGAAAAGAGCATCCTGATAGTAGATGACTGCGACACAACGAGAAAACTCCTGTCTTATATCGTAAGGGAGAGGGGGTTCAAGATAGTCGGAGCCTCCAACGGGATAGAGGCCCTTGAGGTGCTCGCCACGACCCCGGTGGACATCGTGCTGACGGACCTCAACATGCCCCAGATGGACGGTTACGAGCTGTCACGGAGCCTCAGGGAACAGGATGAGTACAAGGACCTGCCGATAGTGATGATAACGACCGAGGCGAGCGAGGCAGACAAGAAGATCGGCATGGACGCGGGTGTCAACACCTATCTATCCAAGCCCATCTCGCCGCAGAGGCTGCTCTACGAGATAGAGAAGCTTGTATAAGGTCTTCAGTCCTTGATCTGCCATAAGGGATTTTAACAAGGAGGAACAGATATGTACGACATGAATATGAAGATACTGGTGGTTGACGATTTTTCCACGATGAGGAGGATAATAAAGAACATCCTCAAGGAGATAGGATACACCAACGTTGACGAGGCGGACGACGGGGCCACGGGGCTCGAGAAGCTCAAGGGCGGCAACTTCGACTTCGTCGTCACCGACTGGAATATGCCCAACATGCCGGGCATAGAGCTCCTGAATGCCATCAGGCAGGACCCGGCCTTGAAACATCTGCCCGTGCTCATGGTCACCGCCGAGGCCGCCAAGGAGAACGTGGTGACGGCCGTGCAGGCGGGCGTGAACAACTACATCGTAAAACCCTTTACTGCGGCCGCGCTCAAGGAACGGATCGACCTTATAATCAGCAAGCTCAGCGCCACGGGCGCCTGACCGCTGTAGAATATTAACAAAGGAGAGAGAATATGAGTGGGCTCAACAACGACAATATTATCCACAGGCTCAGGGAAGAGCTTTCCAGGCTGCTCGAGTACGTCGAGAAGACCAAGGCGGGCCTCGAGAACATAGAGAACACGGTGATGGTCGGCTCCGAGACCGTGCCCGAGGCGTCCCTGCAGATAAACGCCGTGACTGGAGACCTCGAGACGGCGGCCAACACCATAATGACGATACTCGAAGAGGTGCTCGCGGAGCATGACATGAACCACGCCCTCATAGCCGACCTCACGGAGTGGGTGGGCGGCCTGCCGGAGAAGGAGAGGTGCAAAGGGGCCGCGATAATCTCCGAGATAGGCGCCATAAACGAGAGGACAAAGAAGAACATGATGGACATATTCTCCAACATGAGCTTCCACGACCTCTCGGGACAGAAGCTCAAGAAGGTGACGACGTCGCTTTCTATCGTACAGTCGAAGCTCCTCGAAATAGCTTCGAGCTTCGGGATAAAGAACGTCGTTGTGCAGGAGGCAGGAGCGTCAAAAGGCAACGGCAGCGCCATAGCGAACGGCCCGATGGACCAGGACATAGTAGACCAGCTTCTCAAGGAGCTCGGTACATAGCCGCAACACCGGCACATTTTTTTCGCATACGTCCGGAGGATATATGTCTTTTCCCTCAGAAGAGATGGATGAAATCATAAGCGACTTTATAGTCGAATCGACGGAGTCCCTCGAGGCGCTCGACTCCAGGTTCGTGGAGCTCGAGAAGAACCCGGAGGACGCGACCCTTTTAAACGACATATTCAGGTCGGTACACACGATAAAGGGGGCCGCAGGTTTTCTCGGCTTCGAGCAGATGGTCGAGGTCACGCACGTGACCGAGGACGTGCTGAACAAGCTGCGCAAGGGCGAGTTGAAGACGGACCCCGCCATCATGGACGCGATACTCGATTCCGTTGACCTGATAAGGGTCCTGCTAAACAACATCAGGGAGAAGAACGGCAGGACTGAGGATACCGCCCCGGTAATCGCGGCGCTGCGCGTCATACTCGAAGGAGGGGCCCCGGCCTCCGGGCAGGCCCCGGTAGAAAAGGCATGCTCCACCGACGCCGACGCCGATGGGAAGGGACCGGAGCAGACTGACGCTGCTGCCCCTGATGTGCTGGGGACCGCGCAGAAGCCGAAAACCGCCGATGGGAAGGCCGCCCGTCCGGGGGCCAGAGAGGAGCCGGCGCACACCAAGGAGAAGGAGCATTCCATAAGGGTCGACATAGATAGGCTCGACAGCGTGCTGAACCTCGCCGGGGAGCTGGTGCTTGCGCGTAACAGGCTCATGAAGCTCGGCACGAGGCTCGGGGAGTTAGACACCGATTGCGACCTGGTCTCGCACATGGACGAGGGCATCTCGCAGCTCGACCTCGTCACCACCGACCTCCAGCTCGCGGTCATGAAGATGCGCATGCAGCCGATAGCCAAGGTGTTCAACAAGTTCCCGAGGATGGTGAGGGACCTCGCCAGGCAGAACGACAAGGACGTGGAGCTTGTAATAACAGGCGAGGAGACCGAGCTGGATAAGACCGTTATCGAGGAGATTGGCGACCCGCTCGTCCATCTCGTGAGGAACGCCCTCGACCACGGCATGGACACCCCCGAGGAGAGGGAGGCCGCCGGAAAACAGCGGCGCGGCACGGTAACGCTCGCGGCGTATCAGGAGGGCCGCCACATAATCGTCTCGGTCGCGGACGACGGCAGGGGCATCGACCCGGCGGCCATAAGGAAGTCCGCGGTGGACAAGGGGCTGATCTCCGAAGACGACGCCGGGAGGCTCTCGGACAGGGACTCGCTCAACCTCATATTCATCCCGGGCTTCTCCACGGCCAAGAAGGTAAGCAACATCTCCGGGCGCGGCGTGGGCATGGACGTCGTCAAGACGAATATATCGAAGATCAACGGCACCATAACCATCGACTCCGAGGTGGGCAAGGGCACCAGGATAGTATTCAGGCTCCCGCTTACGCTCGCCATCATACAGGCGCTGACGGTCGAGGCCGGCGGAGAGGTCTACGGCATACCGCTGTCCACCGTCATAGAGAACATCAGGGTGGCGCCCGATGAGATAAAGAGCGTCGATGGCAGGGACGTCATACACATAAGGGACAGGGTCTTCCCCGTGGTCAAGCTCGGTGAGCTCGTGACCGGCAGCTCGAACTCGAGTTCGGACTGGCAGTATATCGTGATAATAGGCGTGGGGGACAAGACCTTCGGCATCCTCGTGGACAGGCTTCACGGACAGGAAGAGATAGTGATGAAGTCCATGGGCGAGTACCTCAAGGGCACCGACGGGATTGCCGGTGCGTGCATCACAGGAGACGGCAATGTGATACTGATTCTCGACGTCTGCGGCCTGCTCGAATCGTTGCAGAGGGTCTACGTCCACTAAGGGGGCATCGATGCATAGAAAGATAAGGCTTCTCGTCGTAGACGATTCCGCCTTCATGCGCAAGATCATAAAGCAGCTCGTGGAGTCCGACCCCGGGATAGAGGTCGTAGGCTCCGCGCGAGACGGCGCCGAGGGGCTCGAGAAGGCCATCTCGCTCGTGCCCGATGTCATAACCATGGACGTCGAGATGCCGAGGATGAACGGGCTCGAGGCAACGGAGGCGATACTCGAAAGGCTGCCGATCCCGATAATCATGGTCAGCTCCCTTACGAGCGAGGGGGCAAAGGCCACATTCGATGCGCTCGACAGGGGCGCGCTCGATTACGTCTCAAAGAACCTCGTCTCCTCCGCCCTCGACATGATGAAGGTGCAGGACGAGCTCGTAAGCAAGATAAAGGCGGTCGCCGTAAGCGGCAAAAGGCTGCTGCGGATGAGAAGTCCCACACCGGCCCACGCGTCCTACGTGCCGGCGCACCACGCCGCACCGCCCCCCGCGCGTCCGGCCCAGAAGGGCTTCGTTACGCAGAAGGTCGCGTTCGTCGCCATAGGCGCGTCCACAGGGGGGCCCAGGGCCATCCAGGAGGTGCTGACCCACCTGTCCTCGGACATTACCACGCCCTTTCTGGTGACCGTGCACATGCCCGGGGCCTTTACCGGGGCCTTCGCAGAGAGGCTCAACGGGCTTTGCTCATTTAGCGTCAAGGAGATAACCGACGGTGAGCGCATAAGGAACGGCCACGTCTACCTGAGCCCCGGCGGCGTCCAGACCCGGGTAAGGAGGAGGGGGCTTTCGGACTATTACTTCGAGCTGAACGACACGCCCTTCGACACACTCTACAAGCCGTGCGTCGATATAGCGATGACCTCGGTCGCGGACGTATACCACGGCAGGTGCCTGGGCGTGATACTTACCGGCATGGGCCACGACGGGCTCGAGGGCATGAGGCTCATAAAGGCCAGGGGGGGCAAGACCATGACGCAGACCGAGGAGACGTGCACGGTCTACGGCATGCCAAAGGCCATCGTGGACGCGGGTATCGCGGACAAGATAGTCCCGCTCGACCACGTAGCACCCGAGATACTTAATATGATTTAAGCCCCGGGCGAATTCGGCGATAGTTTTAGTACAGTCTTCAGCAAGCAAGGATACCAGATGGATATATTGACAATATTGGGCCTCGTCTTCGGTTTCGGGGCCATACTCGGCGGACAGGTGCTCGAGGGCGGCTCCATGGAATCGATCATGCAGTTCACCGCCGCTTTGATCGTGCTCGGCGGCACCATCGGCGCCGTCATGATCAACTATTCCCTGCCGACCTTCCTCCTCGCCATCAAGAGCGCCAGGAAGGCCCTGTTCAACCCCAAGGCGGACGCGCACGGGATAATAAAGAAGATTGCCGAGCTATCCGGTGTGGCGCGTAAGGACGGGCTTCTCGCGCTCGAGGCGAGCATAAAGAGTATCGAAGACCCGTTCCTGAAAAAGGGGCTTCAACTCGTCGTCGACGGCACGGAGCCGAAGCTCACCAGAGAGATACTGGAGATCGACATCGCCTATTCCGAAGAGTACCAGACGAGCGCGGCCAAGGTCTTCGAGTCGGCCGGAGCGTATGCCCCCACCATAGGCATACTCGGCGCCGTCATGGGCCTTATCCACGTCATGGAGAACCTGGCCGACCCGAGCAAGCTCGGCGCGGGCATCGCCGTGGCCTTCGTTGCGACGGTCTACGGCGTGGGCACGGCCAACCTCATCTGGCTACCGATAGCAGGCAAGCTCAAGTTCAAGATAAGGGATGACGTGATCATGAAGGAGATGATAGTCGAGGGCCTTATCTCTCTGTCGGAGGGCGAGAACCCGAGACGAGTCGAGGAGAAGCTTGCGGGGTTTTTGAGGGAATCGCAGAAGGCCAGGCTGGCCGCTTGATCCGCCGGCTTACCAGGGCATCCGGAGCGTTATCTGATGGCGAGGAAGAAAAAACACGAAGAACACGAAAACCATGAGAGATGGCTTGTCTCGTACGCCGATTTCATCACACTCCTTTTCGCCTTCTTCACCAGCATGTACGCCATCTCGTCTGTCAACGAGGGGAAGTTCAGGGTCTTGAGCGAGTCCCTCGCAGTATCCTTCAACTCAACCATATATACGTCCACGTCCGGCGGCCGCAGCAACGGGCCGAGCTTCGTGAAACAGGGCTCCAGGAACCTGGCAAGTGACTTCCGGAGCATGTACTCCAACAAGTACGAGAAGGTCAAGGACGCGCTCAAGGACCTCGAGAAGGACAAGAAGCTCTCGTTTATCTTCGACGAGAACATGCTCACCATAAGGATCTCCGACAACATCCTCTTCCAGCCCGGCAAAGACGAGCTCATAGAAGCCGCGCACCCGGTGCTCGACGAGATCATATCCATACTCAAGACGCTTCCCAACGACGTCCGGATAGAGGGGCACACGGACAACATACCCATCAATACCCCGCGTTTCTCCTCCAACTGGGACCTGTCGAGCGCAAGGGCGATAGCCATACTCAAGTACTTCGTAAACGAGCACGGCTTCGACCCGGCGAAGCTCTCCGCCCTCGGGCACGGCGAGTACAGGCCGATAGCCACCAACGACACGCCTTCCGGACGCCTGAAGAACCGCAGGGTCGATATCATGGTGCTGGGCAGCGACTGACAAGGGTCCGGCATGCCCGGACGGGGTAGACGCCCTCGACGGGCTTGAAAGCCGGTGGTATCTGGCCGTTGATAAATAAAATTCAAGTTTTACCCCCGTTTTCCCGAAATTAGTGATGTGACCCGCAACGAAAGAGTCTCAATGGGCTCAAGCGTCCCCCTATTCGGCAGGTTTTTTGACGGCAGGCGGGTTCGAGGGCCAGCGACGGAATAACTAAGGTCTTACTCAAGGAGGATGAAATGGAACTGAAAAAGGATCTTGACGCCAAAGAGGTACTGCAGCTTGTGACGTTCAGGCTTGGTAAAGAGGAGTTTTCCATGGACATACTCAAGGTCCAGGAGATAATCCGCCACATGGAGCTCACGCGCGTTCCGCGTACGCCGGAATTCGTGGACGGCGTCATAAACCTCCGGGGCCGCGTCATCCCGGTGCTCGACCTGAGGAAACGTTTCGGTCTTCCTGCGGACGAGAAGACCGACGAGACGCGTATAATCGTAGTGGACGTGGACGACAGGACGGTGGGGCTCAAGGTCGACGCCGTCTCCGAGGTGCTGAGGCTCCCGGCCGATACGGTAGAGCCCCCGCCCTCTCTCGTTACCGGCATAGAGTCGGATTACATAAGAGGCGTCGGCAAGCTCGATGGCAGGCTCATAATCCTGCTCGACGTCGCAAAGATACTCACACGCACCGAGAAGGACGCTCTGGGCAACGTCCTGAACGAGGTTGCGTAGTCACTTAAAAAGAGGCGTTTTGGAGGAGAGATGAATCTACAGTCCGTAAAGTCAAGGTTTGTCGGGAGCTACGGCTTCCTGATACTGCTGTTTATAATCCAGCTGCCGATAATATACTTCCTCGTCGGCGGCATGAGCGAGAAATACTCACAGGTAGAGGAGGCCGGCTCCCTTCGCAAAAGGGCTGTCGAGATAAACTACATCCTCAACCGCCACATCCTCAACGGCGAGGAAGAGCTCGAGCAGGTCTTCCAGAACAAGAAGGCCGAATACGGCCGCGTTATCCAGTCCCTGAGGGAAGGCACTGAGAACGTGTCCGCCATCAAGGAGGCCTCCGTGCTGGCAAAGCTCGACAACGTCGGGCGCGAGTGGGAAACCATGCGCAACGGCATGGAAGAGGCGATGACCAGCGGCGACAGCCTCACAGACGTCATGATGGAGATAGAGAACACGACGTACCCCATGGTCGCCAAGATGAACGAGATAGTAAAGGGCTTCGTGGCGCTCAAGGACCCGTCCTACTCGAACAGCATAAACCTGGCTGGCCTCGAGAGGGCGCGCACCATAAACATGGCCTTTCTCATGGAGAGGTACGCGAGGTCGAACGTCGAGACCGAGGCCGTAAGGGATATGCTTGACAAGGCCGTCGTTGAGTTCGACGATACCTTCAACGGCCTGAGGGACGGAAGCGCCGCGCTGGGGCTCAAGGCCGTAAAGAACCCCGGGCTCCTCGCCAAGTTCGAGGCCGCCGAGGCGTTCTGGGCCAAGAGGAAGGCGCTCGTCAACGCGGGCATGAGGGACAAGGACGTATTCCATGCCAACCTGATGAGGCTCGCCAACGAGCATACGCCGAAGATCGTCACGGCCGCCGAGGAGCTTACCGCTGAGATAGCCGCTTCCGCGAGGCATTCCGCCATGAAGGGGCTCGCCATAATGGCCGTGGCCGTGTGCATCTCCACGCTGCTCGCCGTGCTCTTCATGTGGTCCACGAACAACCAGATGATCAAGCCGCTGCTGAAGATAAAGGAGACCGTTGAGAAGTTCGCCAACGGCGACCTTACGACAAGGGCGGGCATAAAGATCCGCTTCTTCGGAAGGGAGATAAAGGACGAGGTCTCGGGCCTCGGCAGGAGCGTAGATGCGATGGCCGAGCAGATGAGCGGCGTGATAGGCAGGATAACCGATTCGTCGAGCCAGCTCGCCTCGGCTTCCGAGCAGCTCTCCGCATCATCCACCCAGATAGCCGGTGGGGCGGACAGGCAGTCCTCGCAGACCGTACAGGCGGCCACCTCGATGGAGGAGATGAACGCCACGGTCATAGAGGTTGCCAGGAACTCGCAGCAGGCGTCAAGCTCCGCCAGGGAGGCGCGGACCATCGCGGGCAAGGGCGGCGAGGTCGTCACCCAGGCGATAACCGCCATGCAGGAGGT
>JBHHYT010000034.1:0-21802 GCA_046757705.1 Thermodesulfobacteriota bacterium | reverse complement strand
CCCCTTCAAAGATTTTTAGTTACCGGGCACCCCCCCATATGGGGGGGTGCCCGGTAAGAACTGAAAGTTTTTGGAGAGAGTCTGAGAGAACCTTTTTACAAAAAGGTTCTCTCAAGAGACTTTTCAATATCTATTAATATACTATGCGAAAGAGGCACCTGTAAACAGTTTTTCTTCCGGTTTTTGCTCACCGGGTATTGACTGGCACGAGCGCGGGGGTGTAAGATTGGTCCATCTCCTGAAAGGCGGTTTCTATGGACAACGACGAAAGGAAGAGGTTTCTAAGGGCGTTGCCCTCTGTCGACGAGCTGTTGAGGGCCCCGGAGCTCAAGGAGGCGTCCGCGCTCCATTCGGCCCCGTTCGTGGCCGAGGCGGCGAGGGCGGTGCTCGATGGCTGCCGCGCCGGGATACTCGGCGAGAGCGGGGCGGCCCCTCCGGCGTCGAATGGCGAGCTTGTGGGCCGGGCCCTGGCGTGGATGGCCGGCGTGCTCGCCCCCGGCACGGTGCGTGTGGTCAACGCCACGGGGACAATACTCCATACGAACATCGGCAGGGCGATACTGCCGAAGGAGGCGATAGAGGCGGTGGTCCTCGCCGCCGGAGGGAACACTAATCTCGAGTTCGACCTCGAGGGCGGCTCCAGGGGGAACAGGGACGCACGCGTGGAAGGTCTTTTGATGATGCTTACCGGGGCCGAGGCCGCATGCGTGGTCAACAACAACGCCGCGGCGGTGCTTATCGCCCTCAACACCCTTGCGGAGTCCAGGGAGGTGGTCGTCTCCCGCGGCGAGCTCATCGAGATAGGCGGCTCGTTCAGGCTACCGGAGATAATAGAGAAGAGCGGATGCGTCCTGAAGGAGGTAGGCACCACAAACAGGACGCACGAGAGCGATTACGAGGGGGCGGTAGGCGAAAGGACCGCCCTCCTTTTCAAGGCGCATACGAGCAACTTCAAGGTGGTGGGCTTTACAGCGAGCGTGGAGCTGAAGAGGCTCGCCGCCATCGGGCGGGCCCGCTCCATACCGGTGGTCGAGGACCTCGGCAGCGGCTCCATAGTAGACATCGAGGGGGGCATCGAGGGATCTGGGGGGGAGCCCACGGTCGGCCGGAGCCTTTCAGCAGGCGCCTCGGTCGTCACCTTCAGCGGGGACAAGCTGCTCGGCGGGCCGCAGGCCGGGCTCATCTGCGGCAGGAAGGAGCTTGTGGACAGGATAAGGAAGAACCCGCTCAAGCGCGCGCTCCGGGCGGACAAGATGACGCTCGCCGCGCTCGAGGCGACCCTCAGGCTCTACCTGAACCGGGATACGGTAATGGAGAGGATACCCACGCTCCGTCTTCTCACGAGGCCGCTCGCCGAGGTCGAGCGCACGGCGCGCAAGGCGGAGGGATTTTTAAAGGAGGCGCTCGGGCCGGGGTTTACGGTCAGGGTCGAGGACTCGCAGGCCGTCGCGGGCGGGGGCTCCATGCCAGGGCGCCTCATACCCTCGAAGGCCGTCTCCGTTACGCACGCTAGGATGGGCCCGGAGAAGATATTCAGGCTCTTCCTCTGCGCTACCCCCGCCATCCTCGGCAGGGTAAGCGGGGAGAGGTTCCTGCTCGATATGAGGGCCATCGAGGACGCGGCCGACGTGGTGCCCTCAGGCGTCGACGCCGGTTAGCTATCCTTGATGCGGTGGGGTCTCCGTCATTCCGGGCGAGTGAGCCGAAGCCCTGAGTGAAGCGAAGGGGAAGAGTCTCGTCTCCATGAGGTCGATCGGCCCCGGGATTCTTCGTCGCCTGCGGCTCCCCGCAATGACAGGCATAAATCCCCCTCCCTCCCCCTTTGAAAAGGGGGAGGTTTATAAGCCCCCTCTCATGGGGGGGCGGGTTTAAGGCCCGCCTCACCCTATGCCGGTTATTTTCTTGCTTTTTCACCATGTTCCATTAAAATATCGCTATATGGGTTGAATCGGCTCCCTGACCCCGTTCCCCTTGGACGCATATCGCGGGGACCGGCCCCGCGCACCTGAAGCCGGGAACTCCGGCCCACGGTGAAACGAAGGCGGTGCAGGGGGTTTGCCCGCCTGAAGGAAACTCTTACATTCCATAAGGAAAAGCAGATGAAAAAAACCTTTGCCGCATTCTTTACAGCCGTATTCCTCATCTCGGCGCATGTTGCCGGCGCGGCCCCCCTTGCCACGCAGGCGCCGCCCGTGCCGGCCGTTGAGCAGACGCAGCCAGCCGTCCCCTCGGTACGGGCCTCTACCATAGCCGACGTCTTCGCCGGAGAGAGGATGGTCTACCGGATAGGCTTCTGGTTCTTCGATAATGTGGCCGAGGGCTCCATATCCCTTGAAAAGGAGGCCGACGGCACCTACACGGGCACGCTGGAGGCGCACACCACCGGCTCGGTCAGGAGGATAATACTGGACAGGAAGGATACGTATGTATCGCGCATGAGGCTCTCCGAGGACGGTCAGAGGTTCATTCCCGTGGGCTTCGAGAAGACCGTGGACAAGAACGGGAAGGTGCGCAGGGGCACCACCGTCTTCGATTACGAAAAGCACGTTATGACGTGGAAGAGCTGGGGCGGCGGCAAGGAGGAGAGGGGCGGGGAGGTAGCCTTCCCGGAGGATATAACCCCCTACGACCCGGTAACCGCCTTCTACAACCTGAGGTACGGCGTCTACGGGCCGCTTGAGAAGGGCAAGGAGTTCACCATCTACTCCTTCCCCAAGGAAGACCGCGTGCCCCGTATAAGCGTGCGCATAGCCACCGAGGACGAGATGGGGCGGATGCCGGAGCCTGTCGCGGATAAGGCCGCTTACCTCGCCTTCGCCCGGATAGACAAGGAGCTCTTCGGCTCTACCTCCGGCGACATAGAGATATACTTTACCGGCGAGATGGTGCCGGTCTACGCCGTGGCAAAGGACATCCTCTTCTTCGGCGACATAAGGGGCACGCTCACCCGGAGCGTGGCCGGAGGCGTCGGCAACGTTGAAAAGGCCGGTTCATCCCGCGCTATCGCCTCCAGCGCACGATAGCCCTAAACTTTCCCGCCCTTGCGGGAGGTGGCGAATACGAGAGTGGCCGCCACCGCCATGGCGCTCCCGTAGAAGAAGGTAGCCGAGGGGGTGTAAGTGTCCCACAGGTACCCGGCGATTATGCTCGCCGGCAGGAGCATCAGCCCGCTTACCGTGTGGTAGACGCCGAAGGCCGTGGCCTTCTGCCTTTCGGGCGCTATGGAGGCGAGGTACGCCTTCTGCGTGCCCTCGGTCATGCCCTTGTAAACGCCGTAGAGAGGGAAGAGCAGCCAGATGTGGAGCGGGGCCGTGGCAAGCCCGGCCCCGAGGTAGACCGCCGCGTAGAAGAGAAAGCTCGCCATTATCATCCTCTTCGCCCCCACCCTGTCGGCCAGCGCGCCGAGAGGGGTGGATGTGGCGGCATAGACGATATTGAAGCTCAGGTATATGATCGGTATCAGCGCGGCCCTTACGCCGAGGTCCTGCGCCCGCAGCACGAGGAAGGCGTCGGCGAAGTTGCCGAGCGAGAAGATGGCGATAACGGCCATGTAATGGCGGAAGGCGCCGTCAAAGGCCCTGAGGCTGAGCCTGGGCAGCTGCGCCTCCTCCCTCGTCATCTTCCTCTCCTTTATGAAGAGGACGATGACCGCCACGGCGGCCAGCCCGGGGATGGCCGAGGCGTAGAAGACGAGCCGGAGGTTGCCGACGAAGTACAGGAGCAGGACGAAGGCAACGGCCGGGCCGATGGCGGCGCCGATGGTGTCCATGGCGCGGTGGAACCCGAAGGCGAGCCCGAGCCTGTCCTCGGTCGTCGAATCGGCGATGATGGCGTCCCTCGGCGCGGTCCGTATCCCCTTGCCGAACCTGTCTATGAACCGCGCGGTGAGCACCTCGAACCAGGTCCCGGCGTTCGCTATCACAGGCCTGCTCACCACAGAGATGCCGTAGCCAACGCCCATCAGCGCCTTTCTTTTGCCGAGCCTGTCCGAAAGCCAGCCGGAGAAGACCTTGAGCACGGAGGCGGTGGCCTCGGCTATGCCCTCGATGATGCCGACGGTGGTGCGCGTGGCGCCGAGCGTGGTGGTGAGAAAAAGCGGCACGAGCGGATAGACCATCTCCGAGGAGATGTCCATGAAGAGGCTCACAAGACCGGCGAAAAAGACGTTCCTGTCAAACCCGAGTATCCTGCGGCCCTTCTCTTCCATATCCTCCTCTCCCGCCGGACTGCGTACGCTTGAAAAACGGTTGTGGCGACCCCTTCTGGCGCCTCTTGCCCCCGTATGCCCGCCTTGGCTCCCCTTGACTCCCCTTGACCAGCATACACCCTTTTATCAAATCGGCCAGAAAACCCCGAGCTTAAAAGCTCGGGGATGAATGGCCGCCCGGAGCGGAGCCAGCTTTAGCCGGCGTAGCGGAGGTAATTTTTATCCTCCCCCTTGATGGGGGAGGACGGAGAAGGGGGTGAAAAAGAATCCTTCACCCTCCCCTCAATCCCCCTCCCGCCTTCCATCGAGGGAGGGGAAGCGCGGAAACTCCGGGCCTTTAGACCGGTGTAGTCATTTTAAAAGAAAAACTTGACACGCGCCGGCAAAATGGATAATATTTGATATTCAATTCACTTGGAGGGCAAAAAGGATGTATGCGGTCATAAAAACAGGCGGAAAGCAGTACAAGGTTGCAGAGGGTGATGTCCTGAGCGTCGAGAAGCTCTCCGGCGAGATCGGAAGCTCCATCGAGCTCGGCACGGTCCTTGCCGTAGGCGAGGGCGAGGGGATAAAGATAGGCACTCCCACCGTCGAGGGCGCGAGGGTGATCGCCGAGATAGTGGAGCAGGGCAAGGGCAAAAAGCTCGTTATCTTCAAGAAGAAGAGAAGGAAGGGCTACGCCAAGAAGCAGGGTCACAGGCAGCTCTTCACCGGCCTCAAGATACAGTCGATAAAGGTTTAAGTCCTGGGCCAGGGGGCCAGGGGGCCAGGGGCGGTAAGGGGGAAGTGGGGGCCGGTTAGGCACAGGGGGTTGGTTAAGGGGCAGGTCCGGTGTTTGCTTTCAGAGGGGCAGGTTTTACGGGGGCGGCCGCAAGGCGGCTGGACCGTACTCCGTCTTTGTCTTGTATAAGTATATAAATGATATTCAGGAGGTTTTCTCGTGGCACATAAAAAGGCGGGCGGAAGCTCAAGGAACGGCAGGGACTCGAACGGCCAGCGCAGGGGGGTGAAGAGGTTCTCCGGCCAGGTCGTCTCGGCGGGCTCCATACTCGTAAGGCAGCTCGGCACCCGTATATTCCCCGGCCAGAACGTGGGCCTTGGAAGGGATTATACGCTCTTTGCGAGGGTGAGCGGCGTGGTCAAGTACGAGGACAGGGGCCAGAAGAAGTTCGTAAGCGTGCTTCCTCAGTAAAATCGATGACATCGGCTCAAGGGCGGTGAGGAGAGGCCTCTTTGGTCTCTTTGACCCGCCCTTTTTTATTTTCCATCCTGCCGTTTAGAGCGAGTGAGCCGAGGCCCTGAGCGAAGCGAATCGCCGCCTCGCTAACCTCGCAACGGCAACCGTTACCCCCTTGGAAAAGGGGGCGTGTTTATCCCCCCTCTGTGAGAGGGGGCGGTTGGAGACAATGACCGGCTTTGGCCGGTGTTTACATCATACGGGAAGGTATCTGTGGCGAAGTTCATAGACGAGGCCAGAATATACGTAAAGGCGGGCAACGGCGGGCGCGGGTGCGTCAGCTTCCGCAGGGAGAAGTTCGTGCCCAGGGGCGGGCCAGACGGCGGCAACGGGGGCAAGGGCGGCAACGTCGTCTTCGTGGCCGACGGAAGGCTGTCGAGCCTGCTCGACTTCAGGTACAAGCGCGAGTACGAGGCCGGAAGGGGCGGACACGGGGAGGGGAGCCTGAGGAGCGGCAAGAACGGCCGCGATCTCAGGATAAAGGTCCCGGTCGGTACGGTCATTCAGGAGCTCGATACAGGCATTCAGCTCGCGGACCTCGTAGAGGCCGGGCAGAGGTACGTCTGCTGCAAGGGCGGGCGCGGGGGCAAGGGCAACGCTCACTTCAAAAGCTCTACCTTCCAGGCCCCGAGGTTCGCCCAGCCCGGAGAGGAAGGCGAGGAGATGAACCTGCAGCTAAAGCTCAAGCTCCTCGCTGACGTGGGCATCATCGGCTTCCCGAACGCGGGCAAGTCCACGCTCATCTCGCGCGTCTCCGCCGCAAGGCCCAAGATAGCCGACTACCCGTTCACGACGCTCGTCCCGCAGCTCGGAATAGTCCGGTTCGGGGACTACGGCGGCTTTGTGGTGGCCGACATACCGGGGCTCATCGAAGGCGCGCACGAGGGCAGGGGCCTGGGCATAAAGTTCCTCAAACACATAGAGCGCACGCGCATCTTCATCCACGTTATCGACATATCGCCCTTCAACATCAGGGACCCGAAGGAGGACTTCGAGGTCGTCAACAGGGAACTCGAAGCCTTCAACCCGGAGCTTACCGGAAGGCCGCAGGTCGTGGCGCTCAACAAGACCGACATAACCCCGCCGGAGAGGGTGGGTGAGATGTTGAAATTCTTCAATACATTAGGTATAAAGGTATTTCAGATATCAGCCGCCACGGGCAAAGGGCTCGACGGGCTCATAAAGTACGTGGGCACCGAGGTGGACAGGCTCAAGGGGCGCACCGGAGAGGTAGAGACTGACAACGGATAACCGGCAGACCGCGTGAAAGACAAGAGAAAGAAGATACTCAAAAAGGCGAGAAGGATGGTGGTCAAGGTCGGCAGCGCCGTGGTGGCGGGCCACGGCCCGGGCCCGGATGTCTTCGAGCGCCTCGCCGAGGAGGTGCGCCGGGTCAAGGAGCTCGGCAAGGAGGCCGTCGTCGTAAGCTCCGGCTCCATCGCCCTCGGGGTGAGCAAACTCGGCCTCAAGGCCCGCCCCGTCGCCATACCCGAGAGGCAGGCCGTCGCCGCGGTGGGGCAGGGCAGCCTGATGTCACACTACGAGGCTGCCTTCTCCGTGCATGATCTGATGGTGGCGCAGGTGCTTCTGACCCACGACGACCTGTCGAACAGGAAGAGGTTCCTCAACGCCCGCAATACCCTTACGACTCTCCTGCGGATGGGTATAGTCCCGGTAATAAACGAGAACGACACCACTGCCGTGGATGAGATAAAGTTCGGCGATAACGATACCTTGGCGGCGCTTGTTACCAATCTGGTTGAAGCCGACCTGCTCGTGGTCCTCTCCGATGTGGAGGGGCTTTTCGACAGGGACCCGAGGCTCCACCCGGACGCCGTGAAGATACCCTTCGTCGAAGACATCGACTCGCTCGACCTCGACGCGCTTACCGAGGGCGCCGGTGCTCACGGCACCGGCGGCATAAGGTCCAAGTGCGTTGCGGCACGCAAGGCCGCGCACTTCGGCGTCGCCTCCATCATAGCCAACGGCAACGCCCCGGGCGTGCTCTCCTCCATACTGGCCGGAGGGGACGTGGGCACGCTCATACTCCCGCTTGAGGACAGGCTTACGAGCCGCAAGCACTGGCTGGCCTTCTCGACACGCCCCTCGGGAAGGGTCTTCGTGGACGCTGGCGCGCAGGCCGCGCTCCTTAAAGGCGGCAAGAGCCTGCTGCCCTCGGGCATCAGGGACGTCGACGGCGCCTTCGACGCAGGAGAGGTCGTCCACTGCGTGGACGAGCGCGGCATGGAGTTCGCCAGGGGCATGACCAACTACAGCTCAACGGAGATAGAGAAGATTAAAGGGCTTAAGTCAAAGGAGCTCGAAGGTGTGCTCGGATATAAGGTCTATGACGAGGTCATCCACCGGGATAACCTCGTTGTGCTTTGAGAAAATACCTGAGAGAACCTTTTTAGAAAAAGGTTCTCTCAGGCTCTCTCCAAAAATTTTCAGTTCTTCCCGGGGTGCCCCCCTTTTTCTAAAGAGGGGGGGCACCCCGGGAACTAAAAGTCTTTGAAGGGGGTTTGGGGGAGACTTTCTACAGAAAGTCTCCCCCGGGTATCCTTTCAAGCGCCGATTGCTTCATTTTTCAGTCAATTCTGTCGATAAAATATAAGCCTTCGCGATTTGGGCTATGGCCTCGGGTCTCTCAGGGGCGGTATCTTGTCCTTTTTGCGCAGGGAGGGAGGGTTCGATGTCCGTTAAGGAAGATGTATTGGAGATAGCACGGAGAGCGCGTGCGGCCTCTTTTGGCCTTGCGCGGCTCGGCACCGGCGTCAAGAACGACGCGTTGTTGAGGATAGCCGACGAGATAGTGAAGGGCTCGGACTTCCTCAAGGCCGAGAACGCGAAGGACCTCTCAGCGGCGCAGACTAAGGGGCTTACGAAGGCCATGGTGGACCGGCTCACGCTCTCGGACAAGGTGATAGGCAACATGGCCGACGGGCTCAGGGAGGTGGCGGCCCTTGCCGACCCGGTAGGGGAGATAACGAAGATGTGGAAGCGCCCGAACGGCCTGATGGTCGGCAGGATGCGCATACCCATAGGCGTGATAGGGATAATATACGAGTCGAGGCCGAACGTCACGGCGGACGCCGCTGCGCTGTGCCTCAAGAGCGGCAACGCCGTAGTCCTGCGGGGCGGAAGCGAGGCCATACACTCGAACACCGCCATAGCCAGGGTGATAAACGACGCGTGCAGGGCCTCCGGCGTGCCCGACGGCGCCGTTCAGGTGGTGCCGATTGTCGAAAGGGAGGCCGTCCTCGAGATGCTCAAGCTCGAGGACTACATAGACCTCATCATCCCGCGCGGGGGCGAGGGGCTCATCAGGTTCGTGGTGGATAACTCCAGGATACCGGTGATAAAGCACTACAAGGGAGTCTGCCACGTCTACGTCGACGAGTTCGCGGACATGGAGATGGCCGAGAATATCGCCTTCAACGCCAAGGTGCAGAGGCCCGGGGTGTGCAACTCCATGGAGACTCTGCTCGTGCACAGGGCGATAGCCCCGGAGTTCCTGCCACGCGTCTACAAGAAGTATCTAGATGCGGGCGTGGAGGTGCGCGGCTGCCCGGAGACGGCCGGGATACTGCCCGGAGTGAAGGCGGCCAAGGAGGAGGACTGGGGCGCGGAGTTCCTCGATCTCATACTCGCGGTAAAGGTCGTTGGCAGCTTCGAGGAGGCGGTGGGGCACATAGAGAAGTACGGCTCGCTCCATACGGAGACGATCGTCACGAAGGACTACGCCAACGCGCAGAGGTTCATCAAAGAGGTGAACTCATCGACGGTCATCGTAAACGCGTCCACGCGCTTTTCAGACGGTTTCGAGCTCGGGCTCGGCGCGGAGATAGGCATTTCGACCACCAAGATACACGCCTTCGGGCCGATGGGCCTCGAGGAGCTTACGACGTGCAAGTTCATCATCCTCGGCGAGGGGCAGATACGCCGGTAGCGGGCCATCGACGCGCCCCATTTGACTGGTGGATAATTTTTTTTAATTGGTGTAGAATTGACGTGCTCTCGAACGATGTGGGATGGAAGACCAGCAGGTGGTTTATTTAACCTGACAGGAGGGAGACCGTGGGCGTAAAGGGCCGCCTCAAGGACATGGGCCTCGTTGATATCATCCAGATATTCAACGCGGAGCATAAGACAGTAGCCATACACCTCGGCTCGGAGATGGGCTACGGCAGGGTGTACATAGAGGACGGCAACATCGTGCACGCCGTGTACCGGGACTTTACCGGGACGGCGGCCTTTTACCAGCTCCTTGCGTGGAGGGATGGCGAGTTCGAGGTGGAGCCGGAGGCCGCCCCGCCCGAGAGGACCATCGACGGCTCCCCGGAGGCGTTGATACTCGAGGGGCTCAGGAGGCTCGACGAGTCGCGCGGCAAGGGTGCCGCCCCCGGTGAGTACTTCGGGGACATGGAGTCGATAAGGCTTATAAACACGCTCCTCGAGCTCGGTATACTCGAGAAGATATAGGAGGGCGCAGGGGGAAGATGCCGGGCGGGATCAAAAATATCGCCTTGATAGGGGCGAACAAGGAAGGGCTCAAGCTGCTGCCGGTGCTGCTCGAGGACCCCAGGACCCGGGTCTGCCTGATAGTCGATTCCAACCGCGACGCCATGCTCTTCAAATTGAACGAGCTCGGTTACAGGCTCTCCGAGAAGTACGGCATAAGGGTGTCGAGGAACCTTGAAGACGTCAAGAAGATACCGGACCTCGACGTCATCGTAAACGCCCTTCAGGACGTGCAGACGGAAAAGTTCCTCGAGGCCCCGGAGTTCAGGGATACGGAGAAGCTCGGGCCGTTGAGCACGCGCCTTATCTGGAGCGTGAGGGCCTCCGCCCCGACCGAGGGCTCCCCCCGCTCCAGGACCAAGGAGCAGACAACGCTCCTGGCTTCCTTGAGGGAGATCGTCGACGCCGTGCGGCTTACCATAGACCGCAAGGAGCTCCTCTCCGTAATCCTCAAGCTCGCCACCGAATCCACACGCGCCGAAAGGGGCTCGATAATGCTCATGTCCGAGGACGAGGGCATGCTCCGCGTGGAGATGGCAAAGGGGATGGACGAAGAGGTCATAAGGAAGATAAGGGTGCCTCTCGGAGAGGGGGTCTCCGGCAGGGTGGCGAGGGACGCCAAGGCCATGCTCATATCCGGCAAGGCCACCACCGGCGAGTTCTCGCGCCCCATGGAGAGAAGCGATGTGAAGAGCGCCATGTGCGTGCCGTTGATAGTCAACGGCGAGACCATCGGCGTTATAAACGTAAACTCCAACGAAAGCGCGCACGCCTTTACGAACGAGGACCTCGACTTCATGTCGAACCTCGCGGGGCTGGCCGCCGAGGTCATACAGAGGTCCAACGAGTACGAGAGGCTCCGCGTAAACGCCGCCAAGTTCACCTTCTGGAAAGAGGTCGACAGCATCATGTCCTCTTCCGTGCCGCTCGACAAGAGGCTCAACACGGTAGCCAGAAAGCTCGCCGAGATAATCCAGGGCCTTACGTGCTTCATCTACATGTACGACGAGGAGAGGGACAGGCTCCTGCTCAGGGCCGCGAGCATACGCGACAGCAAGGGGCTCGGTTGCCTGAGCCTGCGCCTGGGCGAGGGCATGGAGAGCAGCGGGCTCGAGTCCACGCGGGACATCTTCCTCGTGGACCGCGAGGAGGGCAACATCAAGCGGGTCTACCTGACCCTGCCCATGGTCGCGCACGGCACTCTCGTCGGCACTCTCAACGGGCAGGTCGTCTCCACGAAGGGGCTTTCCAAGTACCACGAGAGCTTCCTGAAGGACATACGCACGCTCATCGGGGAGAGCGTTTACAAGTACAAGCGCGGCGAGAAGGAGAAGATGAGATCCCGCAAGATGTTCGCTGTGGACGAGTCCGGCCTCGAGATGATATCCATGAAAGACCCCAGGAAGCTCTCGAACATCATCGCCACCACCCCGGCAGCCATACTCGGCGCGGAGGGCGCTCTTCTGAGGGTGAAGCGCAACGGGGGGCGCAAGTTCCAGACCGTGGGCACCTTCGGGCTCGACGACACCAGGGTCAGGGAGTACTTCCTGCCTATCGAGAAGGAGACGGTCATGGAGGTGCTGCGCCGCAAGGACGTCGTGCTCCGGGAGTTCTCCGAGGCCGCGAGCCCGTACATCCGCTCGGTGCTCTCGCGCCCGCTCATGCTCGACGATGCGGTGGCGGGGGTGCTGACGCTGTTCAACAAGACGAGCGAGGGGTCTCTGTACCCGTGCGGCTTCTCCAAGGTCGACGCCGACATACTCGCGCGCTTTTCGGTCTACGCCGAGAAGTCTCTTGTTAACATCGTCTCCGGGGGCGGGCCCTTCAAGGAGACGGTCTCGCCGCTCGCGCAGTTCGAGCAGAGGGTAGAGGAGGAGCTGAACCGCGCCCGCAGGCTCGACAAGAGCCTCGTGCTGGCCACCGTCAGGATACCGGGGCTCAAGGACGCGCTGCGGGACGACAGGAGCGGTTTCGACGCAAGGTTCATCGGTTTCATAAGGAAAAAGACGCGTAGTTTTGATATACTGGTGAAGTTGAACGAGGAGACCTTCGCGTTCCTCTTCCTCGATACGAGGGAGAAGGTCACACGGCTGATCGGCTCCATAGCGGAGTTCGTCTCCGGCGACGCCGCTCTCCAGCAGGCGTTTCACGGCGGCGTGGCCGAGGTCCTTTACGGTTACGCCACGTTCCCGGACGGCGGCGATTCCTTCGCGGAGCTCTTTGCGAAGGCCTCCGACAGGGTCAAGTACCACGCGGACGACAGCATGGAGAGGAAGTTTTAGCCTGCCCGGGACGAGCGCCGCGTAGTCTCCGGCAAGACGGGGGCGGGCGCGTCTTGAGCATTGTTGCCGCACGCCACTTTCAAAAAAGCAGGGTCATGATAACAGTCAAATTTTTCGCGATGCTCAAAAAGCTTGCCGGTGTAGAGTCTCGGGAGTACGAGCTTGCCGGGCCGATGACGCTCGGGGAGCTGAAGGAGACCTTGAAAAAGGACTTCCCCGACCTGAGAGAGATACTCGAGGGCCGCTCGGTCTTCGTCTCCGTGAACATGGAGTTCGCTTCCGACAAGACCGTATTGAAGGACGGCGACGAGGTCGGTCTCCTGCCCCCGTTCTCCGGCGGCTAAAAAAACCAGGAAGGTCCCTTTAATGTCAGACGGGCTTGTAAGGATACAGCGCGAGCCGTTCTCCGTGCAGGAGGTGGTGGCCTCGGTCAAGAGGGCCTCCAACGGGATAGGTGCGGTCGTAACCTTTCTCGGCATCGGCAGGGATTTCTCGAAGGGCGAGGAGATCTCGGGCCTCGACTTCGAGCACTACCCCGGCATGGCCGAGAAGAAGCTATGCGAGATACGCGCACGCGCGATAGAGAACTTCGACATCATCGAGATGGCGATAGCCCACCGCACGGGCAAGATAGAGATAGGCGAGGATATCGTGCTTATCGCCGCTGCCAGCGCTCACCGGAACGACGCTTTCATGGCGTGCGAGTGGGCTATAACGGAATTAAAGCGCGTAACCCCGATATGGAAGCGCGAGACAACGCGCAAGGGCGACGTCTGGGTCTCCGAGACACCGTAAATGGATGGGCTTGAAATGGTAACGGTAGGCATACTTACGATGAGCGACAAGGGCGCGAGGGGCGAGAGGGAGGATCTGAGCGGCAAGGAGATAGAGCGCATGGTCAGGGAGCTGCCCTCACAGATAAAGGCCTACGAGGTGATACCCGACGAGACCTCCGTCATAGAGGCGAAGCTCATAGAGTTCGCCGACGTCCTGAAGCTCGACCTGATACTCACCACCGGCGGCACGGGCGTTACCCCCCGCGACGTTACGCCCGAGGCCACGAGCGCGGTAATCGAGAGGGAGCTTCCGGGGATGAGCGAGGCCATGAGGGCGGAGAGCCTGAAGAAGACCCCGAACGCGATGATCTCGAGGGCCGTGTGCGGCATACGCGGCGAGTCCCTTATCATAAACCTTCCGGGCAGCCCCCGCGCGGTAAGGGAGAACTTTGCCGTTGTCATGCCAGCCCTTAACCACACCATCGAGAAGATAAAGGGCAGCCCCACCGAGTGCGCCACCCCGTAGCTTGCAAATCTCCTCTTTCTTGAAGGTGGGCGACGCTGTCATTGCGCGGGAGCGGAGCTGCCGGGGAATCCCCGGGGCTTTTGAACGTGATAAAAGACGAGATTCTTCACTTCGTTCAGAATGACACGATGGAAGGTTTTTTGTCTTTAACTTCAGGCGGGTTCAGGGTTGCACCCTGACCCTTTTAATTCAAATCTACAGAAGGTTTGCAGACCGGCCGTTGGCCATGTATTCCCAATATTTTTTCAACGCCGTTTGCGCCCCTGCGGGACGCTTTTGGTGATTAGGCTCGCTCAGCTGGAGCTTCCTCTTCCCCGTTCGCGCGCCCCGCTTAAGGCCGCTACGCGCCCTACTGCACCAGCCCCGGCGCGCTCTCCCGCCTCTTCCCAAAGCGACGCTCGCTCTAATCACCCGTGTATTTTTAGAAACAATGACACAACATCCCCCCCTACTCGAATATATTCTTCAGTAGAAAATATACGTTCTCTCTCCTCTCCCTGAGCCTCCTTAGCGTATACGGCAGCCAGTTCCTGCCGTAGGGCACGTAGACGCGCACGTGGAAGCCCTCCCTCGCGAGCCTCTTCTGCAGGGACCTCTTTATGCCGAGCAGCATCTGGAACTCGAAGGCGTCCTTTTTGATGCCGTTCTTTCCGGCGAATGAGATGGCCTCCTCGATGAGCCTCTCGTCGTGCGTGGCTATCGCGGGGCGCACACCTTTGAGGAGCAGCTCCTTCATCAGCTTCTCGAAGTTCTTGTCGACGTTCTCCTTGGCCTCGAAGGCTACAACCGGCGGCTCTTTGTACGCACCTTTTACGAGCCGTACGCTCGCCTTCGCCTCTATCAGCGCCTTTACGTCACCGGCGCTCCGCTTCAGAGCGCTCTGTATGGCGATGCCCGTGCACGGGTGTCTTTCGTGGAGCGCCTTGAATATCCTGATGGTCTTCTGGGTGTAGGCCGAGCCCTCCATGTCGATGCGGACGAAGTTGCCGAGCTTCTCCGCTCTCCTTATGATCCTCTCCGTGTTCTTCTCGGCGAGCTCTTCGGAGATGTCGAGGCCCATATGGGTGAGCTTCAGGGATACGGTAGAGTCCGCGCCCGACCTCTTTATCCCGTCGAGGAGCGTCAGGTACTCGCGCACGGCGGCGCGGGCCTTTTTTTCGTCCTTAACGTTCTCGCCGACGTTGTCGATGGTCGCGGCTATGCCGTCGCGGTTCAGAGCGAGCGCCGCCTCGATCGCGTCCTTGAGCTCGTCCCCGGCGATGTACCGTTTGGCAAGGTGTACGAGAAAGCCCTTCATGCGTCAGCCAAGCCTCTCTTTGATGAAGTCCGCTACGACGCCCGCGAGTCCGGGGGTCTCCACATCCTCCACCTCGTAGCGCACGCGCACCACGGGCCTTTTTATCTCGATTACCCGCGCAAGGTCCACCGGCGTGGCGACGAGCACGGCGTCGCAGGGCGTGGCGTTTATGGTGGCCTCGAGCTCCTTCACCTGACCGGCGGAGTACCCCATCGCCGGAACGAGGTCGGTCAGGCGCGGGTACTTCGCGAGCGTATCCCTTATCGAGCCCACCGCGTAAGGTCTGGCGTCCACGGGCTCGGCCCCGTGGATGCGGGCCGCCGCTATCCCCGCGCCGAAGCCCATCCCCCCGTGTGTAAGCGTGGGCCCGTCCTCTATGACGAGCACCTTCTTGCCCCTTATCTCCCCGTCAACGGAAACGTTAGAGGCGGTCTTTATTATCGGCGCGTCGGCGTTGACCGACCTGACGTTGGCGACGACCTGCTCTATCGCCGAGGGCTCCGCGCTCAGGGCCTTGTTTATCACCACGCAGTCCGCCATCCTGAGGTTGGCAAGGCCGTGGTAGTAGGCAAGCTCGTGGCCGGGCCGCAGGGGGTCCGCCACGACTATGGCCAGGTCGGGCCTGATAAAGGGCAGGTCGTTGTTCCCCCCGTCCCAGACGATTACGTCCGCCTCCGCCTCCGCCAGCCGGAGTATCCTCTCGTAGTCCACGCCAGCGTATACCACCGTGCCCGCCTCCACCAGAGGCTCGTACTCCTCCATCTCCTCTATCGAGCATCCGGCGTCCCTGATATCGGCGATGGTGGCGAAGCGCTGGGTGATCTGAGCGCCGAGGTCGCCGTAAGGCATGGGATGGCGTATGGCAACGGCCCTGTGCCCCGCCTCTTTTATCATGCCCGCTATCAGCCGTGTGATACCGCTCTTGCCGCAGCCCGTCCTTACGGCGCAGACAGATATGACCGGCCTGACCGCCTCGAGCATCGTCCTCTGCGCTCCGGGCAGGATGAAGTCCGCGCCGAGCACGGTGCAAACAGAGGCGCACTCCATGATGGACGCGTTGGTAACGTCGCTGTACGAGAAGACGACCGAGTCGACCTTTTCCGTCTCTATGAGGGTTGATAGCCGCTCTTCCGGGTATATGGGGATGCCCCGGGGGTAGAGCGGGCCGGAAAGCTCCGGCGGATAGGTGCGGTCCTGTATGAAGGGTATCTGCGCGGCGGTGAAGGCGACGACCTCGTGGGCCGGGTCGTCGCGGAAGCAGGTGTTGAAGTTGTGGAAGTCGCGGCCTGCCGCGCCCATTATGATGACCTTTTTCTTCATGCGGGGTACCCTTGTTGTTGCCGTCTAAAGGGGGGAGAACCCTTCCGTGCCGAGGAGCATGTATTTGCCGCGCTCGTCTATCACCTTCAACGCCCTCAGCTCCGGGACATTTTTATACTGCGACGGGCTCGTTATTACAAGGAGCCTTCTGCTCTTCGCGTACTCCTTTATGTTGCAGACGTTCACCTGCTCTATCTTCTCGACCTTCCTCCTGGCGTAGAAGGGTATCGAAGGCTTGTTTATCTCGTAGGTGGCGAGCACGCCGTCCGGGCCGAGCTGCCTCGAATATACCGAGTAGTCGTATAGCGTCTTCTGGAGGAATACGTTTGCCGGGGGCAGCGCCCAGAGCCTGAGGATGACGATAAGCGCCGCGGCGAGGAACGAGAGGCCGAGGAACGCGGGAAGCGGCGAGGAGCGCGCCACGAGGCCGAGCACGGCGGTAAGCGCGAAGACGGCGCCGAGCGTGTAGAAGAGGGACGCCGGAAGGGCCACGTCCATCCTCACGTCCATCGAGGGGAGGATGAAAAGGGCTGCGGCGAAGACGGCGCCGAGCACGGCCACGGCGTAGAGCCACCGGCCCCTCGCGCCCTCGCGCCTCTCGATGAGGTCGGCGAACGCAAGCCCCGCGAGTATCGCGGAGGCCGGGAAGAGCGGGAAGATGTAGTTCGGCAGTTTCGTCCTCGATATCGAGAAGAAGACGAAGACGAAGGAGAACCAGACGGCGCACAGGAGGTATACGCTCGGCACCTTGCGCCTCATGTCCATGAACCCCCGGTACAACGCCCCCGGCAGCAGTGCCACCCACGGGAAAAAACCGAGCAGGAGTATGCCGATGTAGAAGTACGGCGGCCCCCCGTGGCTCGATATCACGCCGGAGAACCTCTTTATGTGGTGCTTGATGATAAAGGCGTTGAAGAAGTCCCACCCGTTCGTGTACGTCTCGGCCGCGAACCACGGCCCCGCGACGATGAAGAACAGGAGCACGTAAGACGGCTTGCAGAGCCCCTTTAGAACAGAGAGCCTCCTTGAGGCGAGCAGGAAGAAGAAGGCTATGGCGGCCGGGAAGAGCAGCCCGATGGCGCCCTTTGTAAGCGTGGCGAGCGCGCTTGAGACCCAGAAGGCGATGAACCATCGGGGCTCCTGCTCGCGTACGCCGAGGAAAAATGAAAAGATCGAGGCGGTCAGGAAGAACGAGAGCGTCATGTCGGTCACCGCCGAGTGGGAGTAGACGAAGAACTCGATATTGAGCAGGAGCGCCAGGGCGCAGAGGTACGCCGGAAGCTCCCCCCGTATCCGCTTCATGAACAGGAAGGTCATCAGCACGAGAAGCACGCCGAACCCGGCGGATGTGAAGCGCGCCGAGAACTCGGAGGTGCCGAAGAGCTTGAAGGCCCCGGACATGAACCAGTAGAAGAGAATGGGCTTGTCGTACCTCGGCTCGTAGTTGTACGTGGGGGTTATGTAGTCCCCGGTCTCGACCATCTCCCTCGAAGCCTCGGAGAAGACCGCCTCGTCGACGTCGAAGAGGAGGAACCCGCCGGACTTGAAGAAAGACATGAAGACCACGAGCAGGACGAACCCTGACAAGAGCCACTTCTTCTTTACGTCCACGCGGCACAGGATCAGGTACCCCGCAAGTATCCCGAGGAGCGCCCCGAAGAGGACGTCCGTGGGGTAGTGGGAGCCGAGGTAGATGCGCGAGGCACCGACAAGCGCCGCCACGGTGTAGAAGAGGAAGCCCAGGGAGGGGTACTTCTTCGCGAGCACGTAGGCGACAGAGAAGCTCGCCGCGGCGTGGCCTGAGGGGAACGAGTTGAACCTGCCCGAGAGGTCGATGAACGACGGGTTGGCGAGGAGATTGGCCACGGCCCCGGCGCCGTGCGGTATGCGCGGCCTCTCGAAGGCGGCCTTGAGCAGGTGCGCGGCTATGCCGCTTACGGCGAAGGCGTAGAGCGCCTGCCTGCCCGCGGCCTTGAGCTCCGTGCCCCGGAGCCTGCTCCCGATGATATACAGGAGCAGGCACAGCGGTATGAGGAACGCGCCGTTGCCGATGAAGCTGAAGAACCGGGAGGCCGAGGTGAGCGAGGCCGATCTGGAGAAACCCGCTGCCGCCAAGGGGTCAAGCTGCAGGGCGAAGATGGAGAGCACGGCGACGAATACGAGGGCCGCCAGCGGTTTGCCGAACCTGTTCAAACAAGGGCCTCCTCGATGATGTCGAGGGCGCGGCCCATCTCCTGCTCCGTTATGGTAAGGGGCGGCATGATGCGGGCGACGTTCTTCTCCGTGCCGCAATCTATCATTATCAGCCCCGCTTCAAGGCATCTGCCCATTATTCCCTCGAGGCGTCCGGCGTCCGGCGCCCCGTCCTCCTTCACGAACTCGACGCCTATCATCAGCCCGAGCCCGCGCACGTCCCCTATGAACGGGTGCCTCTCCTTCATGGCGCGGAGCCTTTCCACTGCGAGCCCTCCGACCCTGACGGCGTTGTCCAGGAGCCCCTCATTGTCTATCTTCTCTATCGTTGCAACGGAGGCCGCGCACGAGACCGGGTTCCCTCCGAAGGTGGTGCCGTGCGCCCCGGGAGGCCACTTGGACATTATCCCGGTCGTGGAGCCAACGGCGCTCAACGGAAAGCCCGAGGCGATGCCCTTTGCCATGGTCATTATGTCGGGCGTTATGCCGAAGTGCTCGCAGCCGAACCACCTGCCCGTCCTGCCGAAACCGGTCTGCACCTCGTCGGCCACGAAGAGTATGCCCTCGGCGTCGCAAAGCGCCCTGAGCCTTTTCAGGAACTCGGCGGGGGGCACCACGTAGCCGCCCTCGCCGAGCACCGGCTCTATCACAACGCAGGCGACCTCCTTTGGAGATATCTGCTGCCTCAATATACGCTCCAGATAGCCGAAGCACTCTATCGAGCAGGTCTCCCTCTTCTGGCCCATCGGGCAGCGGTAACAGTACGGGTAAGGCGAGTGGTAGACCGAGGGCAGGAGCGGGTGGCACCTGTCCCTGTACCTGGCCGAAGAGGTCGTCAGAGAGAGCGCGCCGAAGGTGCGGCCGTGAAAGCCGCCTGTAAACGAGATGATGGACTGCCTGCCCGTGGAATAGCGCGCGAGCTTTATCGCCCCCTCGACGGCCTCGGCCCCGGAGTTGGAGAAGAAGAACATGTCGATGGGGCCGGGGGTTATGGAGGAGAGCCTCTGGGCCAGGTCCTCTTCCGAGGTGTAGTGGAAGATGCATCCCGCGTGGATGAGCCGCTCCAGCTGAGCCTTGGCCGCCTTTACGACCTCGGGCGGGCAGTGGCCCACGTTGCACGTGGCGAGCCCGGCGGAGAGGTCGATGTACCTCCTGCCGTCCTCGGCCTCGACGTATACGCCTTCGGCCTGCTTGCCCCTTATCCCGGTGTGAAAGACCAGCGTGGGTGGCAGGTGAGTGGATTTTTTAAGCCTGTCGTCGGTCATGGGCCTCGGTAGCGGTCTGATGAGATGCTGAAAGATGCCTTCCATGGCCTTTTCAGCAACGGTTTGTCTGAAGTGAACGGCAGAACTCCGTTCTGCCCGGCAAGGGAATGGCTGTTCTTATGGCTCGCCCGGCTGTTTCGTGAGCCGGCGGGCGCCCGGTCGGTCAATCGTCACAGGTCGGGCGACCTTTCTGTCCCGCGACCGGGAAAAAACACCGGGCCCGGTCCACGGTCCCGGCTACAGCTTGAACAGGCGCCGCCGGGAAGGGGCGGCGCAAAGGCCTACTCCGCGTCTATGAGCGCCGGCTCGCAGAGCAGGGAGTCGTATATGGCGAGCCTGCCGCACTTCTTGCAGATATACTCGATCTTATCGAGCATGGCGGGACATACGTGCCTCGCGTCGTTGACGCTCTTGCCGCAGAACTCGCAGTCGAAGGGGAGCGCGTCCTGCCTCGGGTGGCACAGGTGCCCCCTGCCGCTGGCGGTAGCCGAGCATGTGGGACAGGGATACGTCTTTACGTACTGGGTCATCTACATCGCTCCTTTCGCGGGCGTCTATCCCGTAATGGCGCCCAAAAGCTCGGTGAGCTTTTTCAGGTGGTCCTTCTCCTGCTCTATGAGGCTTTCGAGGATGTGCCGGTCCTTCTCCCTTATCATCTTCTCCATCTCGTAGTAGAAGAGCAGGGAGTCCTTTTCCATGCCGATGGCGACCTCGACCACCTCGCGCTCGTTGTGCATCTTGCCGGCGAGCTTGCCGCCGTCCTCCGGGGTGGTGAAGACCTCGGTGTCGGCCAGGGCCTTGAGGTACTGTGACGCCTCGTCCCAGTAGGGGTCGAAGCCCTCGGAGGAGTTCTCATCCTCGGGGAGCGTCCTCTTGAGGTCGAGGAATACCTTTATGTGGTGGCCTTCCTCCTCTGCCAGAACGTCGAAGAGCGCCTTTATGGCGTTGGAAGATGAGGCCCTGGCCGCGTCGGTGTAGAACCTGACCCCGTTCTCCTCTATCCTGACCGCCATGTCAAGGACCTCTTTTCCAGTGAAGTGAACCGGGTCCATGTTATCCTCCTTTAAAAGTTTTTTATCCGCTGACGCACAGAGTCCGCTCAAGAGTCCCGTGGCCTCCGGGCGCTGATTTCGGTGCGGATTATAACAGAAAGCGGTATTGAATTACAGGATTATGTTTCGATTTTCCTCCAGCGGGCGGGTTTTCACAAGCCCCCGCACCAACGCCTATCAGGTGTCTATCTGCGCCTTCTGGAGCCTGCCGCTGAAGTCCCTGTATATGACCTTCCACTTCGTGAACATGTCGAGGGCGCCGCCCCTGCCGCCCGCCTCCTTGTGCCCCATGCCGCTCTTCTTGGTACCCCCGAAGGGGAGCTGTATCTCCGCTCCGATGGTCGGCGCGTTTATGTAGACGATCCCGGCGTCGAGGTCGCGCTCTGCGACCGCGCTATTGTTCACGTCCTGCGTGTATATGGAGGAGGAGAGGCCGTACTTCACGTTGTTGGCTATCTCTATGGCGCCGGCGAGCCCCCTGGCCTTGATGACGGCCACCACGGGGCCGAATATCTCCTCCTGCGCTATCCTCATCTCCGGTCCCACCCCGGCGAATATGGTCGGCTCTATGAAGTACCCCTTCGAGAGCCCGCCCTCGTTCCTCCTGGAGCCGCCGAGCACGAGGCGCGCCCCTTCCTTCCTGCCGTCCTCGATGTAGCCGAGCACCTTGTCCATCTGGCTTTCGTTTATGAGCGGGCCCACGTCCGTGCCGGGAAGCAGACCGTCCCCGAGGGTAAGCCCTGCGGTCGCCTTCGTGAACATATCGAGGAACTTCTCGTATACCTTCTCCTCCACGATGACGCGGGATGCCGCCGTGCACCTCTGGCCGGTGGTGCCGAAACCGGCCCAGAGCGCCCCCTCGACGGCGATGTCGAGCCGTGCGTCGTCCATCACGATTATAGGG
This sequence comes from Thermodesulfobacteriota bacterium, assembly GCA_046757705.1. Classification (GTDB taxonomy): domain Bacteria; phylum Desulfobacterota; class GWC2-55-46; order GWC2-55-46; family GWC2-55-46; genus JBHHYT01. Next base: position 222 of record JBHHYT010000034.1, on the reverse strand, counting down.
TTCTTTCCGCCCATCTCGCAGGATATCTCCTTGTCGAGCGTGGAGCAGATCCCGGCAAGCCTTTCGCCGACGGCGGTAGAGCCGGTGAAGGAGACGCCGTCGACCCCGGGGTGGGAGGCGAGGTACTCGCCGACATCTTCGCCCCTGCCGTGCACGAGGTTCACCACACCGTCGGGCAGACCGGCCTCGGCGAGTATCTTCACGAGCCTCGTGGCGGCCACC
>JBHHYT010000033.1:0-22016 GCA_046757705.1 Thermodesulfobacteriota bacterium | reverse complement strand
GAAAGAGCGATTGTGAAGTATTTTGGTTATGAGAATCTTCTCCCCCCCGAAGTTTCCACGCCTAAAAAGTAGGTTGCGTCAGAGCAGCGTAACCCAACAAAAACACAATGCCCTTGGGTTGAAGCACGAAACCCGGTGTCATTCTGAACGGAGTAGTTCTACCTCGCAATGGCAATTGCAAATCCCCCTCCATCCCCCTTTGGAAAAGGGGGAAGTTTTTCTCTCCGTCTCCTGTATCCGTCTGTTTCTTTGTCCTTAAATACACCGGGTGATTAGAGCGAGCGGCGCTTTGGGAAGAGGCGGGTGAGCGCGCCGGGGTGGTCCTCAGGGCGCGTAGCGCCCTTGAGCGGGGCGCGCGAGCGGGGCAGAGGCGGCGCTTCTGAGAGCCTAATCACCGGAAGCGCCCCGCGCGCAGGGGCGCAAAAGGCATCGAGGCGATCCCCCGCGGCTTCTCTCCCCGGAGGGGAGCCAAAAAAGAGATTGTTTCGCCACCTGACGATTATAAATCCCCCTCCATCCCCCTTTGGAAAAGGGGGAAGTTTCACCCTCCCCTCTCCCCCAGGATCTTCAATGACGAGAGGGAAGGGGTGAGGAAGTCGTTGCGAGGGGCAGCATTACACATCCGTTGAATCCGCCCGTCAACCGCATTTTTTGACCTCTTTTTTCTCATTATCGGCATCCTTTAATATATGGATGCCGCCGCGAATGACGACAATCGAAATGGCGAGGCCGATGATGAGGTCCGGATACCGTGAGCCCATCATTGACACAAGCACCCCCCCGATAATAATGCCGAGGTTTGCTATCACATCATTTCTTGAGAAGACCCAGCTGGCCCGCATGTGAATCTCACCATCCCTGTGTTTGGAGATAAGGTTTAAACAGACGACATTGGCAACAAGGGCCACCATCCCCACGGAGATCATCAGGAACGACTCCGGCTCGCTACCCAGCGCCAAACGGCGCAGAACATCGATAGACACCATGCCCCCCAGTATCACCTGAAATATTCCGCTTAAATGGGCGGCCTTTATCTTGACGAGCGGCGACCGCCCTATTGCGTACATCGCAATCCCATAGACCGTGGCGTCCGCAAGCATATCGAGTGAGTCCGCGATCAGGGCCGTTGATTGGCTCAGAATGCCGAGTGTTATCTCGGCAAGGAACATGAACCCGTTGATACCCAGGAGCAGTATCAAGACCCTGCTTTCCTCCCTGTTTTTTACCTCTACCTCACAGCCGCAACCCGGCATATCCTCTCCCGCTATTGCTCCGCACCCGAGACATTCCTGTCCCTTTTCCACTTTTCCCTTGCATTCTACTACACGTTCAAATATAATACAAGTCATTACATGATGAATCATCGAGGTGCGCGTATGGACAAGAAAAAATCCGAAGAAGACGTCTGCGAGGTCTATTACGTCAACACCGAGGGCGTACAGGAGGTTGCCGCGCAGATGACCTCCGAGGACGAGGTTCTATTCATGGCGGAGACATTCAAGCTGCTGAGCGACCCCACGCGGCTGCGGGTGGTGCAGGCCCTCTCGCACGGGGAACTCTGCGTTTGCGACCTTGCCACCCTGCTCGGGGTCGAGCGTACCGCCGTCTCCAACCACCTCCGTCTACTTCGGGGCATGCGGCTTGTGAACTATCGCCGGGAGGGAAGACTTGCATACTATTCACTCGCCGACGAGCACATCACATCCCTTTTGGCCGGGTGCCTTGAGCACGTCCGGGACCTGTAGCTCCCGCAGGGGAACAGGAGTATGAGATGAGCTTTATACAATTATTACTGCTTGGCGCTATCGCGGGGTTTACGATCTTTCTTGGGCTTCCGGTGGCCATCTTTACCACCAGGTCTCGATTGCGCGCCTTCCTCAGCTCTCTGTCCGTGGGAGTGCTTATATTCCTTTTGATCGAGATAGCGTATAAATCGCTTGAGATAGTCGAGGAGGCGATGAAATCGGGTTTCCTCGGGGCGGGCCTGTCCCGGCCGCTTCTCCTCCTCGGAATACTGGTCGCCGGCCTCTCCGCCGGATTGCTCGGCCTGACCTTGTTTGAAGAGCGTTTCAAAAAACTGAAAAAGGCGGATACGCCGGAGGCCCACTCCAAGCGTATATCGTTGATGATCGCTATCGGCATAGGCCTTCATAACTTCAGCGAGGGGCTGGTAATCGGGCAGCAATTTGCCACCGGCGCGATCTCTCTCGCGATTTTGCTCATAGTCGGTTTTGCCCTGCACAATGCCACCGAGGGCTTTGGAATCGCCGCGCCGCTAAAATCACGCAAGGTAGACTGGGGATTTCTGGCCATTGCCGGTTTCATCGGGGGGGCCCCCACCTTCTTCGGCACTATCGTCGGATCATTCGTCATATCCACCACCATGGAGCTGCTCTTCCTTACGCTTGCGGCCGGCTCGATCCTCTATATAGTCGGGGAGTTGATGCATCTGGGCAAGCTGCATGGGCAGCACAGGACTGCCATGATAGGGCTCCTGGTGGGTTTTTTTCTGGCATACGGCTCGGAGCTTGTCATAGAGGTCGGTTCGGCCGTCTCGGCCAACCGTCAGCAGGCCTCCAGGACATTTGCGGTGGAGGTGTCGGAGTTCGAATTCATCCCCTCTACATTCAGGGTTATCGAAGGGGAGACCGTCAGGTTCAACGTCGAAAACACCGGGAAGGTGCCGCATGAGTTTAAGGTCAAAAAGCTCGGGGTAGAATTCGTCATCCCGGAAGGCAAAAGCGCTGCCATTACCGTCAGCGCACCCAGGTCCGGCGTATACGACCTTATCTGCGACCTACCGGGGCACCTGAAAGCCGGGATGCGTGGAGAGCTGATCGTCAGTCGGAAATAAACCACTCCGGGCTGAAGCCCGGAGTTTCCGCGCTTCCCCTCCCTCCATGGAAGGCGGGAGGGGACCTGGGGGGAGGGTGCTCTTTTTCACCCCCTCCTCTATCCCCCCCATCAAGGGGGAGGATGGAAGATACCACCGCTGCGCCGGCAAAAGACTGTTTTGCTCCGGCCGTCCAGACTATACGGGCCGGTCCATTGCGAGGAGCCGAAGGCGGAGAGGCGGGCCCTCCCTTGCGAACACGGGATTGCTTCGCTACGCTCGCAACGGCCCTTCGAACCACCCGCCCCGGGGTTGAACGCCCCCCCAAACATTTTACCAAGCAAACCCCTTGTCAAACCCGGTGTTTTGTGTTATCCTTAGGAGATTAATTCAGGTACCACCCGGTCGGTACACGCTGTGTCTTGGTTGATTCCTTCCTTTTTCAGCTTCAACCCATACCCCGCAAAACCTTAAAATCTCGCCTATGACCGGCCCGGAAGACTCCGGGTAGGACGATTATGGAGTTACAATCGTATGTCTTTTGATCTACTTGGCCTTCAGGCCGAACTTCTGCGTGCCGTCAAGACGCAGGGCTACACAACCCCGACACCCATCCAGTCCAAAACGATCCCGGTAATCCTCGAGGGCCGCGACGTGCTGGCCGGGGCCCAGACGGGCACGGGCAAGACCGCCGCCTTCGCGCTACCCATCCTCCAGCTCCTCAACGGTCGGGGCACCAACAGGAGGCTCCCCCGCGCGCTCGTGCTTACGCCCACGCGCGAACTGGCCGCTCAGGTGGCAGAGAGCGTCAGGGTCTACGGCGCCAACGTGCCGCTCCGCTCGACGGTGGTCTTCGGCGGTGTCGGCATAAACCCGCAGATAGACAAGCTGCGCCGTGGGGTGGACATCCTCGTGGCGACGCCGGGCCGTCTGCTCGACCACGCCGGACAGCGCACGGTGGACCTCTCCAAGGTCGAGATACTCGTGCTCGACGAGGCCGACCGCATGCTGGACATGGGCTTTATCCACGACATCCGCAGGATCATAAAGCTGCTCCCCCGCGAGCGCCAGAACCTGCTCTTCTCCGCCACCTACTCGGACGATATCAAGAGGCTGGCCGACGGCCTGCTCAAGGACCCCGTCCTTGTAGAGGTGGCGCGCCGGAACACGGCGGCGGAGACGGTCTCCCAGGTCGTCCACCCGGTGGGGCAGAGGAGCAAGCGCGCCCTGCTCTCGCACCTCATAAGGGAAGGCGACTGGCAGAGGGTCCTCGTCTTCACGCGCACAAAGCACGGTGCGAACCGGCTTGCGAAGCAGCTCCTCACAGACGGGGTCAGCGCCACGGCCATACACGGCAACAAGAGCCAGTCGGCCCGCACGCGCGCCCTTGCGGACTTCAAGAAGGGCGCGGTACGCACGCTCGTCGCAACCGACATCGCGGCTCGCGGCCTCGACATCGACAGCCTTCCCCACGTCGTCAACTTCGAGCTGCCCAACGTGGCGGAGGACTACGTCCACCGCATCGGGCGCACCGGACGCGCCGGGGCCTCCGGCACGGCGCTCTCGCTCGTATCGGCCGAGGAACGCGACCTTCTTCGCAACATCCAGAGGGTGCTCGGACGCAGCATCCCGGTCGAGGAGATAGAGGGCTTCAAGCAGGAGGCGTACGCCCCGGCGCCGAGGCCCGCCTCCACGCGCGCCCCATCCTCCGGCCGCCCCGGACAGGGGCAGTACCGCTCCAGGAACTCGAACAACTTCGGCCGCAACAGGCAGCCACGCTCACAGCGCGGCAACGGGGCCGGAAGAGGCTCTTAGCATTTCCGAAAGGGACGAGTGAAAGGGCCGCCCCCCTCAAGGGGGGCGGCCCTTTTTTGTAGGCCCTGCCGGAGACCCGCCCATAACCCCATGGCCGTGCCAGGAGGACGCCGAGGCTCGCGCGACAGAAACCCTTGATATGACAGGGCTTTTCACTCCGCTCGACACAATCCGGAAAATTCAGCTATAATCTGATTTTCGGCGCCTTCTACCGGCGCAAAAAACGGACGGAGCGAAATGGCGGAACACCTCGACCTTAACGGAAAGACCGCGCTTGTAACGGGCGCAGGAAGGGGCCTCGGCAGGGCCATGGCCGTGGGGCTTGCGCGCGCCGGCGCGCGGGTCGTGGTAACGGACCTCTTCGACACGACGGAGACCCTCGAGGAGATAGGCCGCGAAGGGTTCAGCGCCCTCGGGCTCCACATCGACGTGAGCAGTAAAAACGACGTTCAGGCCATGGTCAAACGCGTGGTGGACCGGTACGGCTCGCTCAACATACTCGTGAACAACGCCGTCTCAGGCATGGACCCGGCACAGGAGACGGGCCCACAGGAGTGGGGCAAGACGCTGTGCTTGAACCTCAAGGGGCAGTTCCTCTGCGCTCAGGCCACCGGGCGGCAGATGATAAGGCAGGGGGCCGGCAAGATAATAAACATAGCGGGCATGGCGCACGAGGCCGCCTTCGTCGCGTCGGCCGCGTACCACGCGAGCAAGACCGGGCTGATACTGCTCACGAAGAGCCTTGCCGCACAGTGGGACAGCCACAACGTGCAGGTAAACGCCATCTGCCCTGGGCTTGCGGACGCCTGCTCCGGGCAGGCAGGGGAGGTCTTCCTCCAGACGGCCAGGTCGAAGGTGCAGCTCTCGCGCTACGGCGAGCCCGAGGAGCTTGTCGGCACGGCCGTCTACCTCAGCTCGGGCGCCTGTGGCTGTGTGACAGGCCAGGCGCTGACGATAAAAAGCGGCCGGTACGCCGGGTACGCCGGTCCTCGGGGCCGCCGGGAAATAAAAAAAGGGGAGGCCCTGAACAGGCCCCCCCTCGAACGAGGATGATAACCGGCTGGTTATGATACGGCGATGGCGGCTACCAGGGTTATCATCACTGCGCTGATGGCTATCAAGTCGGGTACGAAGGTATTTATCTTTTTCATGTCTGCCTCCTTGTTTCGGTTAAATGTCCTTCTACTCTCATGACTCCATTATACTCATCCGAGATTAAGGCATCGTTAGAAGACCGGGGCCGCGCCTCGCATTTTTTCAGGGAGGAAAACCGGAGCAAGGATTGGAACCATTCTTACTTGCAAAAAAAAATTTAACTAATAATAATTATTATTATATTGACATGGGGGGGCGGGCGGTCTATAATTTGTTAAATATAGATGGTGTAAAGACCATTATGATTAACATTGGGTGAGAAAGTGCACTCGGGGACTCCCAAGGCTGCGGAACATCTACCATTCTCGTTTTTATCTGCCCCCTCTACGCGACACTGGAAAGCCTCCACCGCGGATTTGACACCCGCGCCACTCTCTCCACATGAAAAAAAGCAAAAAAAGCTTTCAATATTCCTTGTTATATTATAGGGTTTTTATACCCTTTTGGTCTCGCACCCTGACAATGATGTCGTGGAGTATATTTAAAAAGGAGATTTGAAATGGGAGTAAGTTACTCGGAGATAATAGAGCGCATGCGATGGGCCGGCAAGCTGAAGAACGATTCAGCCGTTGCCAGGGTCCTCGGCGTAACCCCGCAGGCTCTGTCTAATTACAAGAAAAGAGGCGAGATGCCAACGGACCTGGTCCTGAGGTTCGCCAACATCTACGGGCTCTCGGTAGACTGGCTGATAAGCGGCGAGGGCGAGATGTACAAGGCGAGCGCCCGCGGCGGCGAGTTCGAGAGGAAGACCTACATGATAGCCGCCGAAGAGACGCCGCACTACGGCAGGGAGGGCGGGTACGGCAAGCCTGACGTCGCCTCTCTCAGCGCGGATGAGATAATCTACGTCGGAAAGCTCCTCAAGATACTCCGCGGGCCGAACAAGAGCACCGTTACGGCCATAAAGTACAGCGTCGACGCCTTCCTCAAGGCCGCCGAGCAGGCCACCGAGCCGGAGGCCGCCGTGGAGCCGGTGCCCCAGAGGCAGACCTCCTGACAACAGGCCGCGTACCCTTTGAAGCCGCGCCCCCGGGGGCGCGGCTTTTTTTTCGGGGGGCAGGGGGCGGGGGGCATTGTCACTCCGAGCGCGGCGAAGTATCCCGTCTTTGGGTGGACCAATGGGCCAAGAGATTCCTCGCCGCCTCCGGCCCCTCGGAATGACAGAGCGAAAGAGGGTTTGCCCCGCCGCCTCCGCCCGCGCTTAAAACCATCTACATTATTGACCAAAACCCCCGTATGTGGTACTTTCACAGCTTATGACAACAAGGTTCGCCTATACGCTCGTGCGCGACTGGGTGGGCGCGCAAGGAAACGGGGAGATGGCGGAGCTGGCCGGTCTTAAACCCCACCAGAAGCTCCTCCTCCTCTCGGACGGCTCCATGACGCTGGATCTCGAGCTGCTCTTCGGCTCGATGGTGGAGGTAGAGCTCCGGTTCACCGGCACAACGCCGCTCTCGCCGGACGACGCCGGGTACCTCAAGGAGGCCCCCGGCTCGCCTGCTATGGAGCGCGAGGTCTGGCTCACGGTGGAGGGCAGGAGGCTCGTCTACGCGCATTCGCTCATCCCGCTCGGGAGGGTGGAGGCGGGCCTGAAGGGGGCGCTCGACGAGCACAGCGGCGAGCCCCTCGGAAGGGTGCTCAACTCGAGGAAGGTCTTCTTCGCCAAGGACAAGCTCGACGTCGGGGTCGTCACATGCGCGGGCGCATCCGAGGACCTCGGCGCGGCGCCGGACACCCCGTTGCTGGCGCGGCGCTACATACTCTTTAACAGGGACGAGTCCGGCAACTGGATAATCAAGGCCGCCGTTACCGAGATATTCAGCCCCGAGATAGTCTCGGCAAGGCTTCTGAACAGGGGCTGATGGGCAGGGAAAGATGAACGCGCAAGCGGCTACGACAAAAAAGCTAACCGCGGTCTCCGACCTCATAAGGCTGCCGCGCCAGCAGGGCACACTGCTGGTGCTATGGCCCACGCTCTGGTCTCTGGTCATCGCCTCCGGCGGGCGGCCATCGGCAAGGCACCTCGTCATCTTCATACTCGGCACCTTCCTCATGCGGAGCGCCGGGTGCGCGATAAACGACATAGCCGACCGGAACTTCGACCCCCACGTGGAGAGGACGAAGGCGCGGCCCCTGGCAAACGGCAGGCTCAACGTAAAGGAGGCGCTGCTCGTCTTCTGCGCCCTTTCCGCCCTCGCCTTCGTGCTGGTGCTCTTTTTGAACACCTTCACCATCATGCTCTCTTTCATAGGCATAGGCCTTGCCGCGCTCTACCCTTTCGTAAAGCGGTTCAGCCACCTGCCGCAGGCGGTGCTCGGCATGGCCTTCGGCTGGGGTGCGGTGATGGCGTGGGGCGCGGTGCACGGCACCATAGGCGCGGTGGCCATACTCATCTTCGCCGCGAACATCTGCTGGTCGATGGCGTATGACACCATATACGCGCTGATGGACATCGACGACGACATAAGGATAGGCGTCAAGTCCACGGCGATACTCTTCGGCCGGAAGGTCTACACGGCGCTGTCTCTGCTCTACCTCGCCGTCTTCGCCCTGCTCGCTATGGCTGGGGTGCGGGGCGGCCTCGGCGCCGTCTATTTGACCGGCCTTGTGGTGAGCCTCGCGCTCTTCCTGCTCGTGGTGAAGATGATAAGGAAGAGCCCGACGCGCAGCACGGCCTTCGCGGGCTTTCTGGCGAACGCGGCCATAGGCGGGATAATACTCGCGGGTATCGTCCTCGACATGAACCTCTAATCCAGAAGGCTTCGGCATGGCTTACAGCGACCTCAGGGACTTTCTCGACTCACTCGAAAAAAAGGGGCTCCTCAAGAGGGTGAAGGCCGAGGTGGACCCCCACCTCGAGGTGGCCGAGATCCAGGACAGGCTCGTAAGGAGCGGGGGGCCCGCCGTGCTCTTCGAGAAGGTGCGCGGCCACTCCATGCCCATCGTCGGCAACCTCTTCGGCACGAGGGAGAGGGTGGCGCTCGGCCTCGGCGTGGAGGAAGAGGAGCTGAGGCGGATAGGCGAGTTCATCGCTCTGCTGCAGAGGCCGGAGCCCCCGGAAGGGCTCTGGGACGCCGTCAAGAAGATACCCTTCTTCGGCAAGGTGCTGACCCTCGGGCCCAAGACCGCGCGCAGCGGCCCGTGCCAGGAGGTCGTAAAGACCGGCGAGCAGGCGGACCTCTCGAAGATACCGGTCATCAAGTGCTGGCCCGGGGACGCCGGACCGCTCATCACCTGGCCCCTGGTCATAACGCAGGCCCCCTCCGGCGGCCCGCAGAACGTCGGCGTCTACCGGATGCAGTACCTCGACGGCAAGAGGGCGATAATGAGGTGGCTCAAGCACCGGGGGGGCGCCACGCACCAGAGGCTCTGGGAGAAGGAGGGCAGGCCCATGCCCGTTGCCGTGGCCATCGGCGCGGAGCCCGCCACCATCATCGCCGGGGTAACGCCCGTGCCCGAGGACGTGGGCGAGTTCCACTTCGCGGGCATACTGCGCAAGAAGGCGATAGAACTCGTCGAGTGCAAGACCATACCCTTGAAGGTCCCGGCCACGGCGGAGATAATCATCGAGGGCGAGATACGCCACGGGGAGACCGAGCTCGAGGGGCCCTTCGGCGACCACACCGGGTACTACAACTCCGCGGAGCCCTTTCCGGTCTTCCACGTGAAGGCGGTCACGCACAGGAAAAACCCGCTCTACCTTACGACCATTACCGGGCGGCCCCCGAAGGAGGACGCCGTCATAGGCACGGTGCTCAACAACATCTACCTGCCGTCGCTGAAGCTCCAGTTCCCGGAGGTGGTGGACTTCAGCCTGCCGATGGAGGCGGTCTCATACAGGATAGCGGTCGTATCGATAAAAAAGGAGTACCCCGGCCACGCACGCCGCCTGATGATGGGCATCTGGGGGGTCCTGAAGCAGTTCATGTACGTCAAGTACGTCATCATCGTCGACCCGGACATAGACGTGCACGACTGGGCGGACGTCATCTGGGCCATCTCCACGCGCGTGGACCCGAAGAGGGACACCATGATAATAGAGAACACGCCGATAGACTACCTCGATTTCTCATCCCCGGTGGAGCACCTCGGGTCCAAGATGGGCATAGACGCCACCACCAAGGCCCCGCCCGAGGTAACGCGCCCGTGGGGTGAGAAGATGGAGATGGAAAGGTCCGTTGTGGAGCTCGTCGACAGGAAGTGGAAGGACTACGGTATAGAATAGCGGCGCAAGACACGCCACTGTCTCACTGACGCAGGCGCGACACCCCTAACCGCAACCGGAGGCGCATCCATGAAAAGGGCGTTGGGCATCCTCGTTGCCGCACTGCTGCTCACGGGCTGCGCCGGCGTCCGGCCGGTGCGCCTGGACGTAACGGTCAAAAGCTCCGCTTCATACGAGCTCGGCCGGCTTGTGGAGAGCAAGACCGGCGGGCCCATGGCCGTGGAGGCGGACCTGCGCTACTACGACGCGCCGGTGGTCGTGGCCGACTACCAGCCGCCGGGCCAGCTCGGCACCACGTACCCCGTCATAAGGCGGGGCATGGTCCTGCTCCCTTACGGCAGGCTCGGAAACGGGGATGTGCTCTACATGAACCCTGACCTGAGGCCGAGGGTCATACCTTACGGGGACAGGGTCAAGTGGGACTACTGCGTGGCCGTAACCCCGGCGGGCAAGGCGTACGGGGACGCGGCCTGCGCAGCGGGCCTTGTAAGGGAGTGGCCCGACGCGCCTGAAAGGGTCGTGGAGATACGGCGGCTTTACATGAAAGGCTCGGTCTGGAGGAAGCTCGACTACAGCGGCAGGTCCCTCTCATCGATACTGTTGACATACCGCGAGTTCAGGGTCGACCCGGACGTGGCCGTGATAACAGAGCCTCTGGCCTACGACCTCGACCTGTCGCACACCATAAGGTTCAGGAAGATGGAGATAGAGGTCATAGACGCCACCGACTCATCGATAAGGTACATCATCAAATCGACCATGGACGGCTCGACGTCGATGGAGGGCATAACCGTGGAGCCGGAAGAGGGCGGGTAAAAAACGCGCCCGGCGATATCCGCCGCGCGCAAGACAGAGGAACGACGGGACCAGATGACCACAGAATCACAGAAGTTTGAAAAATACGGCGACGAGTGGTGGAACCCCACCGGCAGGCTCTTCTCCCTGCACAGGATAAATCCGCTGCGCTTCGAGTACTTCTCCGGGGTGGCCGGGGAGCTTGCCGACAAAAGGGTGCTCGACATCGGCTGCGGCGGCGGGCTTCTGGCCGAGAGGTTCGCCGAGGCCGGGGCGCTTGTCACGGGCATAGACCTCTCGCCGGTGGCCATAGAGACGGCAAGGGCACACGCGGCCGCCAGCGGCCTTTCCATAGACTACCGCGCGGCCTCTCCCTCACAGCTCGTCAAGGAGGCCCCCGAGCCCTTCGACATCATCGTATGCGCCGAGGTGCTCGAGCACGTAGACGACCTGCGGGGCTTTGTCACCGACTCGCTCGCCATGCTCAGGCCCGGCGGGCTCTACTTCTTCGGCACGATAAACAAGACGCTCAAGGCGCGCTTTTTCGCCATATTCGTGGCCGAGGACCTGCTCGGCATGGTGCCGCGCGGCACGCACGACTACAACAGGTTCGTCCGCCCGTCGGCATTGAAGGAGATACTCGAAGAGAACGGCGTGGAGATACGGGAATTGAAGGGCATGAGCTACGACCCTCTCAAGCTGGAGTTCAAGATATCCAACGACACGACGGTCAACTACCTCGGTTACGGGAAAAAGGCGGAGCGATAGGCCCGGCAGGGTCTGAATTAATTTCCAGCCGACGGGGCACCCCGGCCCAACGCACGGGGGCCCTCAAACAGAGAAGGAGAACGACATGGCTATCACGATGGAAAAGCTCATCGAAGCGCTCAACAATGACCTCGCATGGGAGTACGCGGCGGCCATCCAGTACGTACAGCACGCGGCGTGCATAAAGGGGGCGAAGTACGAGTCGATATTGAAGGAGCTCCTGATACACTCGCAGGAGGAGATGCAGCACGCGGTCTCGCTCTCCGACCAGATAAACTTCCTCGGCGGCACGCCCACGGTGAACGTGGAGAAGAGGGAGGTCTCGGACAAGAGCCTCGAGATGCTCAAGCAGGACCTGGCGGGCGAGGAGTACGCGATAGAGAGGTACAAGGAGAGGATCGCGCAGGCCGAGGAGCTGAGGGAGTACGGCCTCAGAAGGGCGCTCGAGGACATACTCATCATGGAGGAGGAGCACAAAAGGGACCTTCAAACGGTCGTCGAAGAGGAGTGACAAGCCGAGCCTTCGGGTGTTGTACCTTCCAACCCAACCATCAAAAGCACCCTTTTTTCAGGTTCAGGCGTGAAACCCGGACCTGAAAATCCATCAATCCCCGCCTTGGTCGTTATCATCAATGGCCGGGAGATCTTGAAGCAGGTTGCCGATATGAAGTATCGGGTTCAGGGTGCAACCCTGAACCCGCATGGAGAAATCAAAAAGGGGCCTTTTAGGCCCCTTTTATCTTCTCTTTTTCCTCTCGCGCCCGTGCCTGCATCCCCTTCTCTATCTGCCCGGCTATGGCCTTTGCGGCGGCCCGGGGGTCTGGCGCCTTTCTTATCGGGCGGCCCACTACTATATAGTCCGCGCCGTTTCTTATCGCCTCGAAAGGGGTGGTCACGCGCTTCTGGTCGTCCACCGCGTCGGCCGCGGAGCGAATGCCGGGGGAGATGACGAGAAAGTCCGGGCCGAACTCCGCCTTTACCGCCCCGGCCTCGAGCCCAGAGCAGACCACGCCCGCGCACCCTGCCAGACGCGCGAGACGCGCCCTGTGGAGCACGAGGTCTACCGACTTCCTGTAGACGGGGTTTATCCCGGCGTCGGCGAAGTCGTCCTCGCCCATGCTCGTAAGCGCCGTGACGCCGAGCACCTTGAGCCTGTTCCCGCTCCCCTCTACCACCGCCCTCAGGAGCTCGCCGCCCTCGCAGTGGACTGTCACGAAGTCCACGCCGAGCGCGGAGGCGGACTTTATCGCCCCCCGGACGGTGGCCGGTATGTCGTGGAACTTCATATCGAGGAAGATGCCGGCCCCGGGCGCGCGCTCCCTGACGGCCTTTACGACACCGGGGCCGCTGGCCACGAACAGCTCGAGACCTATCTTGAAGACCCCGACGTCGTCCTTCAAGAGCCCGGCCAGGGAGGCCGCCTCGTCGGCTGTCTGCACGTCGAGCGCAAAAATTATCCTGTCCCTGGGTGAAACGGGCTCCATAGACCCCTCCCGTGGTTAATGCCGAATTATCCGCAGGTCCTTAAAAAAAGAGAGGCCGACCTTTAAGCCAAAGCCTCTCTCGAGTTTTTCATCTATCAAAGGCAACGCCGGTGCTGGATAGACCTCCCGGCCCGGCCGCCCCAAACCTGCACGGCTGTCCCCGACTGCCCCAATCCGCCCCAATCCGCCCCGACTGCCCCCCGGGGGCCGGACGGTTAAAAGACGGGCTTTTCGGCCTGCCGCGCCTTTTTGGACTCGTTGGCCTTTTCGGTCTCTTTCTCCTCCTCGGCCTTCTCGTGCGCTTCCATGAGGTCGGACTTCGTGAATACGGACTTTACCTTGCAGTTGCACTCCTTCAGGAGGTTGTCCGCTCCGCCCTCTTCCCTGTCGACCAGGGCGAGCACGCCGACGACGTTGTAACCGGCCTCGCGCGCCCTTTTGACCGCCTGAATGGCGGAGTTGCCCGTGGTCAGAACGTCCTCGATTATGACAACGTTGGCGCCGGGGTTGAGGTTGCCCTCTATCCACTGCCCCGTGCCGTGGCCCTTGGGCTCCTTGCGCACGACGAAGACGTCGATGGGCTTGCCGTACTGCGTGGATACCATGGCCGTGGCGTAGGCTATGGGGTCGGCCCCGAGCGTCAGGCCGCCGATGCCGTCCACCGGCGCGAGCTTTATCTCCTGATAGCAGGCGTAACCGACGAGCTGCATGCCCTCGGCGCTCAGCGCGGTCTTCTTGACGTCGATGTAGACGTCGCTCTTCGCCCCGCTCGATAGCGTAAAGCCCTTGTCCGGGTCGTACTTGAACGACCTTACGTAGAGTATGTCGAGCAGATGCTTCTTGTAGTCCTGTTCCATTACGTTCTGTTCGTAGTTCTGATGTCCCAAATCCATATTGCTTTACTCCCTTTTTACGGCAATAAGCCGGAATTAGTGTACGGTGTACGGAGCGGTTGATGGTAGATACATATTAACCTCTCCGTTGCAATCTATCAAGTGGAAATGTGGCGTAGGGCGGCCGGCCCGCCTGCCTGCGGGGGCTGAAAAAACCCGGGGCCGGGCGGGGTTCATTTCTTGCGGGGCTTGAAGTGAAGCACGTTCCTCTCATCCTTTTCCTGCGTAAGGATGCTGATAAGGCTGCTTATCCTCTTATCGGAATCCTCCCTGACGCGGGACGCGGCCTCTGACGGCTCCTCGATGAGCCAGTCGAGGATGTACCTGTGCTTGTCCACGAAAAGCTTGCCGCCTGTGTCATCTGTCACGGATTACCTCCCGTATGGGTTTTCACGCACGCCTTCGATCCTGCGCGCCGTGTATGGTACAGCTTCTTCCCGCAGTGTACGGGCGTTGCCCTGCCCTTTGCCTGCGAGGCCCTACATGTGGGTGGTCCGGAGAATTTTACCACTTCCATCGGGCGCGTCAACAAAAATCGTCACGGCGTGGCCTGTGGTCCGCCCTTTGAGCCCCTCCGTGTCGCTCATGGACACGGGTGCAGGATGCCTATGTAGATGAGGAAGGGGGGCTTCTCGAAACGGATATTTGTCAGTTACTTTTCATCCTCGGGCGTGTAATATACAGTCCTTGAAAAAAGCGCATCCCGCCCGGCGTTGCCGGAAAACGGGCGAAGGGGCGCAGGACGCCCCGCATGGAGGAGGCGCAAGTGCTGAAAGGCCGCTTAATCTTGACTTTCCAGGCCATTTTGTTACACTCGTAAAAGGCTTGTGGAGCCCTTTTCATCACCTGCGGAAACAGGTTCTTCAACACCTGTGAAGATCAGGTAAAAATCAGGAGCGCATAGATATGCCTAAAGACAAGACGGTATGGCGTCAGGACTTCTTCGAGGAGGTGGAGCCGATAAGGCTCATGGAGCCTCTCGCGCAGATCCTCGGCGCCCAGAAAGAGGGGGAACCCTTTGTATTCAACTATACAGACGCGGTGCTCGTGGCCGGACATTCGTGCCCGGCGGTCTCGGGCGCCTATCGGCTTACACAGAAGGCACTGAAGGCGCTCTACGGCGACGAACTTCCCGTCAGGGGACAGATAAGGGTGCTCATAAAAGGCGGCCCCGAAGACCTCGCCTACGGCCCGCAGGCCCACGTCATATCGCTTATAACGGGGGCGGCCGGTGTCACGGGCTTCAAGGGGCTCGGCGGCAGGTACGGCCGTAACAACCGGCTCTTTTTCGACTCGAAGAACCCCGAGTTCAACACCTTCATCTTCCAGAGGGAGGACACCGGCAAGACCGTAAAGATAAGCTACAACCCGCAGGCCATATCCGGCGACCCGAGGATGAACGAGCTGGTGCCGAAGGTCCTGAGCGGCACCGCCTCTGTCGAGGAGAAAGAGCTGTTCATATCCCTCTGGCAGGGCAACGTGCGCAAGATACTCATCGAGAGCGACAACTACCCCGGGCTCTTCGAGATGGAAGAGCTCGAAGGCTTCGAGTTCCCAGACGACCTCTCCACGGAAGCCGCCTACTGAGGCCGCGAGGCGGAAAAACAGAGAGTTGGCACAGGTTGGCGCAGGTTCTGGCACACTGTGGCACACCGGGAACAAGGGGGTGTCACCGGTTTTTGATGGGGCGGGAGTAAGATCCCCCTCAATCCCCCTTTGAAAAAGGGGGAGGCTTGCCCTGTGGGGTAAGGGGCGTAATCGTTGTTCCTGGTCTTAAAAATACACCGGGTGATTAGAGCGAGCGGCGCTTTGGGAAGAGGCGGGAGAGAGCGCCGGGGTGTGCGCCTCAGGGCGCGTAGCGACCTTAAGCGGGGCGCGCGAACGGGGAAGAGGAGCCCCAGCTGAGCGAGCCTAATCACCGGAAGCGTCCGTCAAGGGGCGCAAACGGCGTTGAAAAAAGACCTTCCTTGCATGGCCGAAGGCCAGCCCGGAACAACAATTATAAATCCCCCTCAATCCCCCTTTGAAAAAGGGGGAGGCTTGCCCTGTGGGGTGCGGGCGGGCGAAGCTGGGACGACTGGCACACCGGGGGCAAAGGGGCAGGTGGGCAAGGGGCAAGGGGGTAGGTAGTAGGGGAGCAAGGTGCAGTTGGCACAGGTTTGGCACAGTTATTAAGGGGCGCCGGGAGAGCGGCCGACCTCTTGTAATTATAAAATTCTCATTCTGACAGGCTTGTTCGTTCCACCATTACGCGCACAGAAGGGAGATGCCATGCCAACCGGGATAACTCTGACGAAGTTTCTTCTCGACGAACAGAGAAGCTATCCGAAATCCACCGGTAACTTCACCTCGCTCTTCTCCGACCTCGTCGTTGCTGCCAAGATGATCTCTCGCGAGGTCAACAAGGCCGGCCTTATCGACATCCTCGGCGCCACGGGCTCGAGGAACACCCACGGCGAGGAGGTGCAAAAGCTCGACGAGCTCGCCAACACCACGATAATAAAGACCATGGAGCACGGCGGCCACCTCGCTGGCATGGCCTCCGAGGAGATGGACGACATCCTCAAGGTAGACAAATACCCCAGCGGCTGCTACCTCCTCCTCTTCGACCCTCTCGACGGCTCCTCCAACATCGACGTCAACATAAGCGTAGGCACGATATTCTCCATACTCAAATGCCGATCGTCAAAGGACCTGGCCCTCGACGACTTCCTGCGGCCCGGCGTGGAGCAGGTCTGCTCCGGCTACATACTCTACGGCTCGTCCACCATGTTCGTCTACACCACGGGCCACGGCGTGCACGGCTTCACCCTCGACCCGAGCGTCGGCGAGTTCCTCCTCTCTCACAGGGATATCAAGATACCCGAGCGCGGCAGGATATACAGCATAAACGAGGGCAACTCCCGGCGCTGGCACCCCGGCACAAGCCTCTACATCGACAGGGTCAAGAACGACGAGCGCGGGTTCACGGCGCGCTACGTCGGCTCGCTGGTATCGGACTTCCACCGCAACCTGATGAAGGGCGGCATATTCCTCTACCCTGCGGACAAGAAGTCAACAAATGGCAAGCTCCGCCTCCTGTACGAGGCCAACCCGCTCGCCTTCATCGTGGAGCAGGCCGGGGGCAGGGCCTCCACCGGCGATAAGCGCATCCTCGATGTGGTGCCCGAGGCCCTCCACCAGAGGGTCCCGCTTATCATCGGCAGCCGCCTCGACGTCGAGGAGGCCGAGGAGTGCTGGAAGGCCGGGGTGGTGGTGTAGGAGGAAGCCTGATATTGTCATTCCGGGGAGCCGGAAGCGACGAAGGATCCCTGGGCTTGCAGATTCCATCAACGCCGAGATTCTTCACTACGTTCAGAATGACAAGGTGGAAGGTTTTTTGTCCTTAAAATACAGCGGGTGATTAGAGCGAACGGCGTGGGAAGAGGCGGCCCAGCTGAGTGAGCCTAATCACCGGAAGCGTCCCGCAGGGGCGCAAACGGCGTTGAGGTGACCCGCCGTGGTTGCTCTCCCCGAAGGGGAGTTATCGCAGGTTCAGGATACACCCCTGATATTGTCATTCTGAGGAGCCGGAGGCGACGAAGCGATCTCCGGGCTTGTTGAAGGGGACAAAAGCGGGATCCTTCACTTCGCCCGGGATGACAACAGAAAATCCCTCCCCCCTTTTCCGAAGGGGGAGGGCTACCCCCTACTTGCCTATGCAGAATGTGGAGAATATCCTCTCCAGGATATCCTCTGTCGTCGTCTCGCCGGTTATCTCCCCGAGCCTGTCTATCGCCCACCTGATGTCGGTAGCGATAAACTCCTTCTCAACGCCAGCGGCCGTTGCCCTGCGCGCCCTTTCGACGCCTTCGAGGCATCTTTCCAGCGAGTCCCTGTGCCTTACCGACGCCACAAGCTCGCCCGGCGGCACGTCCCCGGCGGGTGAACCGACTATCCGGGCTGCGACCTCGTCCTTGAGCTCTTCAATGCCGAAGGGCCCATCGGGCCCGTCGGGGCCGACTGCCGAGGTGTGGCAGACCGTATAACCCTCGAAGAAGGCCTTCGCCGAAGGCTCCCCCTCCACGAGGTCGCTCTTGTTCGCGACGACCACAACAGGCCTGCCCTCGACCCCCCTCAATTCCGCAAGGTCCTCGCCGAAGGTCTCCGGGGCGGAGGCGTCGACCACGAAGAGTATAAGCCCGGCGTCCTCTATCCTGTTGCGCGCGCTCCTTACGCCGATGGACTCGACCACGTCCGAGGTCTCCCGCAGGCCCGCCGTGTCCATGAGCCTTACGGGTATGCCGCGGATGTTTATGACCTCCTCTATGACGTCGCGGGTGGTGCCGGGCACGGGGGTCACTATCGCGCGCTCCTGCTCAAGGAGGATGTTCAGCAGGCTCGATTTTCCCACGTTGGGCCGTCCGAGTATGAGCACGCGCACGCCCTCGCGAAGGGCCCTACCCTCCTCGAATGTGGATAGAAGCCTTTCGACGGACTGCCCTGCGCTCTGGAGCCCGTCGGCCATGTCGTCGAGGGAGAGCCCCTCGAACTCGTCCTCGGGAAAGTCGAGCTCCGCCTCGAGCGTCGTAAGGAGTCCGAGCAGGGCCTCCTTTATCTGCCCGACCCTCCGGGAGAGCGCGCCTTCGAGCCTGCCCCTCGCGCTTGCGAGCGCGGTGTCGGTGCCGGCCCTGATGACGTCGATGACCGCCTCCGCCTGCGCAAGGTCGAGCTTGCCCGCGAGGAAGGCCCTTCTGGTGAACTCACCCGGCCCGGCAAGGCGCGCGCCCGCCCTTACCACGGCGCAAAGGACGTCCTTCAATACGAGCGCGCCGCCGTGGCAGTGCAGCTCGGCCACGTCCTCTCCGGTGTACGACCTCGGGCCGTTCATGAAGACCATGCAGCCGCTATCGAGCGTCTCCCCGTCCGGGCCCTTCATGAGCCCGTAGTGGAGGAACCTCTCGACAAGGGGGCGCCCCCCTTTCGGAAAAAAGACCTTGCGCGCCATGGTAAGCGCGTCCGGGCCGCTTATCCTTATGATCCCTATCCCGCCCTCACCGGCCGGGGTGGAGACGGCGGCAATCGTATCGAGCTCGTTCATCTGTTTTTTATTGTTTCGAGAAGAGAGGTTGTTGAAAAAAGAACTACGCCTTGGCCGTCGACGGCGACCTCTGAATGTAGTACTGCTGGGCGATCGTAAGAATGTTGTTCAAGAGCCAGTAGAGGACGAGGCCCGAGGGGAACTTGAGGAACATGTATGTGAAGATCAGGGGCATGAACATCATCATCTTCGACTGCGTCGGGTCCATCGTCGACGGGGTCATCTTCTGCTGGAGGAACATGGTCCCGCCCATGAGAAGAGGCGTTATGTAGTACGGGTCCTTGTCCGAGAGGTCGCGTATCCAGAGGAAGAGCGGGGCGTGCCTGAGCTCAATGGCGACGTAGAGGACCTCGTAAAGGGCGATGAACACGGGTATCTGGAGGACCATGGGCAGGCACCCGCCGACAGGGTTGACCTTGTACCGCTTGTACATCTCCATCAGCTCCTTGTTCATCTTCTCCTTGTCGTCCTTGTACTTCTCCTTTATGGCGGCAAGCTGCGGTTGGAGCTTCTGCATCTCCTTCATGGACTTCAGGCTGTGCCTGGAGAGGGGGTAGAATATTATCTTTATGACAATGGTGATGAGGATTATCGCAAGGCCGTAGTTGCCCAGGAACCTCTGGAAGAAGTTGAGCGCAACGAGCATGGGCTTTGCCATGAAGGCGAACATGCCGAACTGTATCGACTCCTCGAGGCGGAGCTTCTGCCTGACGAGCAGGTCGTACTCCTTGGGACCGAGGAAGGTGTTGTAGGAGAAGTTGGTCGCTGTGCCCGGGGGCATGTCGAGCGGCACGCGAAGCGAGACGCTCGAGGACTTGGCCGAGGGAACCTGCGTGGACCAGCCCATCGGCACCTCTGTAAGCGGGTAGAGCGCCGCGAGGAAGTACTTGTTCTCGATGCCTATCCAGCGCATCTGTTGCCCTTCGAGGCGGGCCTCTTTTTCGTACTGCCTCTTGAGCCCGTCCTGCGAGTCTATTACCGGGCCCTGGTGGTAGCCTGTCTTGTCCTTGCCAGCGACGTTGGACGCGAGGCTGGTCACCACATCGCCCTGAAATGCGGACTTCGAGGTATTAACGATGCTGAGATCGGTCTTTACTATGAAGGAATCGCCGGTGACGGTGTACTTCTTTATTACGTTCAGGCCCGCCGAGGTCCTGGCGAGGAAGACAAGCTCGGTGGTCTCGCCCTTTTCGACGGTCGTGGCCCTCGGCAGGGTGAAGACGAGCGTCTCGGCCGTGCCGTTTGAGACGAGCCTCGTTGCGAAGGAATCATTGACGGCTATGGAGGAGGCGAGGTTTATGCCCTTGGAGCCCTTCTCGATCGTCTCGGAGTAATCCTTGAGCTCCCAGCTCTCGATACCCGCACCCTGGTTCGAGAAGACGGCCTTGAAGAGCGGGGTCTCCACCGTCATAAGCTCGGCCTTTACCTTCTTCCCGGACTCCGGAGCGGGAGCGCCCGGCTCGACCGGGGCCGGCGCGCCTTCGGTAGATACCGCGCTAACACCCGCGCCCCTCTCGACACCGGTCCGCGCCTGCTGCTCTTTCGGCTGCTGCGGATTTATGTACCTCATCAGATAAGGGTATCCGATGAGCACTACAAGAGAGAGAGCAATGGCTATGAGGGTTTTTCTATCCATTAAATTTGGTCTGCTTCCATTTTGTTTCCGGCCTTTTTACCGCCGGCGTCCGGCACCGGGTCGTAACCGCCGGGGTTGTAGGGGTGGCAGCGCAGAAGCCTCGCCGCGGCCATGAACACCCCCCGCAGCACGCCGTGGCCCTCTATGGCATGGTGAGCGTAGTCCGAACAGGTCGGGTAGAACCTGCACGAGGGGGGAAGTACCGGGGAGATGGCGGCCTTATAAAGTGCGATGAGCCATAAAAAAGGTCTTTTCATTTTTTCAGTTACCTTCGGATATCCCCGAGGGCTGCCGGGGAGAACGGTTTTAAACACCCGCTTGCCGATATCGCTCCACGTGACTTACGAATACACATGAGGCTTCGGCTGGCGGTAGACACCAGGCATCATGTCGGCAAGGTTCGTCCCCCACGTGACCTTCGGTTACCCCCGTGGGCCGCCCGGAAAAGGGCTGCCTGAAACTTCCGGCATGCCCGGGGCTCATTGCGCTTCGGGCTTCGGGGCCCGATGCCAGTCCCATTGCCGTGCCTTTTCGAGCGCAGGGCCGAGGTCCGTGGCCACGTCCGCAAGGCCATTCACGTTTTCAGCGTTTTTGACTGATATAAGGATGTCGGTCCCGTCAGGAAAGGAGTCTTTGTTGAGCCTGAAAAATTCCCTTAAAAGCCTCTTTAGCCTGTTTCTCCTTACCGAGTTGCCGGCCCGCGCGCTCACCGAGAGCCCGAGCCTCCTGTGGCCAGTTCCGTTGGGCGCTATAAAAAGAGTAAAAGCCTTCGTATAGAACCTTTTGCCGAGCTTGCGTACCCTTACGAACTCGGCGGGTCTTGTAAGCCTTTCGCCCTTTGGAAAGGAAAACTCACCCACACCGGCTATTTATTGCTGCTTATGGTGGCGGCCAGATGCTTCCTTCCCTTGGCCCTTCTCCTTCTTATAACGGCCCTGCCGCCCCTGGTGGCCATTCTTTCGAGGAACCCGTGGGTCCTGAGTCTTTTCCTGTTACTCGGCTGAAATGTTCTCTTCATGTCCGCTTCCTTTTTATTATTATATTCCTGAACCCCGGCTTTCCGAGCCCGGATCCGTTATACCCTTGCATGGAAAATAAACTCCTATTTAGACACAGTATGCCTGTTTGTGTCAAGGGTTTTTAATCTTATTTCAAACAGGAAGCGCCTGTGGAAAAACCGTCTGTCGCTCTCCACGCCTTAAAAGACTGCCGGATGAAAAAACGGGGGCTTGAAAAAGCCCCCGTCCGGTCCGTTCAATCTATCATGTTGTTTTTTTATATAATCGGCCATTCATCCTCCCCCTTGATGGGGGAGGACGGAGGAGGGGGTGA
>JBHHYT010000032.1:0-22060 GCA_046757705.1 Thermodesulfobacteriota bacterium | reverse complement strand
ATATAATCGGCCATTCATCCTCCCCCTTGATGGGGGAGGACGGAGGAGGGGGTGAAAAAGAATCCTTCACCCTCCCCTCAATCCCCTCCCTCGATGGAGGGGAAGCACGGAAACTCCGGGCTTTAGCCATGTGTAGTCATAAGATTTTTCCCGTTCACCGCACCGCAGGCCGGGCATCTGCCGATCAACCCGCCTGCCGGAATCACAGCCTCATGGGCATTATTATGTACGTGTAGTTCTCGGTGTCCACGGGCCTTATTATGCCAGGCGAGAGCGAGTCCTTGAGCAATATCTTCACCTGCTCCTCGCCGACCGCCTCGAGCATGTCTATGAAGTACCTTGCGTTGAAAGCTATTTCTATATCCTCTTCGCCGTAGTCTATATCCACGTCTTCGGTGGCCTCGCCGATATCCGGGCTCGAGGATGATACGGTAAGGCACGATTTGGAAAAACTGAATTTTACACCCTTTATCTTGTCGGACGAGAGGAGGGAGACCCTCTTGAGGGAGGCGAGCAGGGCCTCCCTGCCAGCGACAACCTCTTTGTTGTTGTCCTTGGGTATCACTTTTTCGTAGTCGGGGAACTCCCCTTCGAGCAAGCGCACGCTTATGACGGCGTCGTCCTTTTTCATGACCGCGCTCTTCTGCGTGACCCCGAGCACGAACTCTCCCTCGTTCTCAAGAAGCTTCCTCATCTCAAGCACGCCTTTTCTCGGCAGAAGGACTCCCTCCTTCTGGTCGGTAGGTTTGCCCCCGGCGTCCTTCTTTTCTATGAACGCGAGCCTGTGCCCGTCGGTCGCGACCATCCTTATGCGCGTGTCCTCCTTCTCGAAGAGGAAGCCGTTTATATTGTAGCGCGTCTCGTCGGTAGATACGGCGAAAGAGGTCTTGTCTATCATCTCCTTCAGGCTCTCGCTGTCGATCTTCTCGAGCTTCGATTCGTCTATCTCCGGAAATACGGGGAAGTCCCTGGACGGCAGCCCCATTATGCTGAACCTGGCCTTACCCGCCTTTATGGTCACCCTGTCGTTCTTATCGGCCGAGACGTCCACGGTATCGTCCGGCAGTTCCTTGATTATCTCGAAGAGCTTTCTCGCGTTTATGGTGACAGAGCCTGCCTCCGTTGTCTCGGCCTTTGAGGAGTCTTTGATAAAGACCTCAAGGTCGGTCGCCACTATCGTTATCTTTCCGTCCCCGGCGTCAAGGAGCACGTTCGCGAGGATAGGCATGGTGTTTCTCTTCTCCACGATGCCCTGTATCTTCTGGAGCGCCTTTATGAAGCTGGACCTGTCGATAATGAATCTCATCTTCCTCTCCTCTTTATATTAATAATATATTTTAAATAGTAGTAGGTAACAGTAAGGGGTGTTGATATGTTTATATCATCCCAGCAAGCGGATTTATATAAAAATTACCCCCCAGCTCCCTGTTGACAATCCGCCCGCTTTACCAACACCTGCCAATACCCCATGGCCATGACCGTCCCACGGCCCTCTTTATCAACAATCGGCCAACAGCTTCTGACAGTTTTTGAACAGGCTTATGACAGGCCGGGTCAAGGCACCGGCGCAACCCTCCATCATACGAAAAACCCTGCCACGCCACATCCCCCATATACTCCCCTGTTCCAATAACCCCATGCTTCCGTACCTCCCTATACCCCTTATACCCCCTATTACCCCTTGCCCCCGTGGATCTCCGTCAGAGGATGCCCAGGTTCTGTTTGATGGACTTTACCGCGTACTTCAATTCCGAG
Source organism: Thermodesulfobacteriota bacterium (assembly GCA_046757705.1). Classification (GTDB taxonomy): domain Bacteria; phylum Desulfobacterota; class GWC2-55-46; order GWC2-55-46; family GWC2-55-46; genus JBHHYT01. The sequence continues at coordinate 20,305 of JBHHYT010000032.1, read as the reverse complement.
TTGGTCTGGAGCTCTTTTTCAATCTTCTTGACGGCGTGTATGGCGGTCGAGTGGTCCTTGCCGCCGAAAGAGTGCCCGATCTCCGGAAACGAGTATTTGCCGTAGGACCTCGACAGGTACATGGCGACCTGGCGCGGCAGGGCTATTACCCTGTGCCTCCTCTTACTCTTAAGCTCCGAGTACTTGATGTTGTAATATGAGGCGACCTCTTTCTGTATCTCGTTGATGGTCAGTATCTTCTCGTCCTTCTCCTTGAGCAGGTTCTTGAGGGCGTCTTTGCTCATGGACAGGGTTATCTCGAGGTTCGTAAGGCTCGATACGGCTATTATCCTGTTGAGGAAGCCTTCGAGCTCGCGTACGTTGGCGCCGCTTACGGTGGCGAGCCAGTAGGCGACGTCATCAGGGATCTTGATCCCCTCGGCCTGCGCCTTTTTACGCAGTATCGCTATCTTGGTCTCTGTGTCGGGCGGCTGGATGTCGGCCACGAGCCCCCACTCGAACCGGGAACGGAGCCTCTCCTCGAGCCCGTCTATGTCCTTTGGGAACTTATCGCTCGTTACGACTATCTGCTTGTGGGCCTCGTAGAGGGTGTTGAAGGTGTGGAAGAACTCCTCCTGCGTCCTCTCCTTGCCCGACCAGAACTGTATGTCGTCTATGAGGAGCACGTCGACGTTGCGGAACTTCTTGCGGAAGTCCGCCATCTTCTGTCGGCCGACGAAGTTTATGAAGTCGTTCATGAACCGTTCGGAGGTATAGTAGCAGACCTTGGCAGACGGGTTGTTCAGAAGTACCCTGTGGCCTATGGCCTGAAGGAGGTGGGTCTTGCCGAGGCCCACGCAGCCGTATATGAAAAGGGGGTTGTACTTGTCCGCGAGGCTGTTGGCGACGGCGGAGCAGGCGGCGTGGGCGAACTCGTTCGCCTTGCCTATGACGAAGTTCTGGAATGTGTACTTGTGGTTGAGGTTCAGCCCGGCGGCGGACCTTACGGATTTCGGTTTTGCGGCCTTTGCCGGGGCCTTTTTGACGGGTGCTGCGGATGGTTCCGCCGCCTCCCCCGAAAGCTGCCAGTTGAGGCGCATCTCCTTTTTGGAGACCTTTTTCAGGAGCTCGTCGATGAGCGGCAGGTAGTGTTCCTTTATCCATTCGAGGAAGAAACGGTTGGGCACCTCGAGGTCGATGGTACCGTTATCGCCGCCGAGAGCCTTTATCGGCCCGAACCATGTCGAGAAGTGCTGTGGGCTTAGATGCTCCGCAATGCCTTCAAGACAGTTTTTCCAGATATTTTCAGGGGTCATCTTCGGAATACGGGGCAACAACCCGCCCCCGGGGTCATAAAATGTGAAATCCAACGGACTGCAGCCGAAGATACCGGTGCAACGGCCTACACGATCAAAAAGAGATTATTCACAGGGTTGTTAACAGATGTTGATAACTTTGGAGGCCACTCAGATGGGCTACTTTATCAGAAGGGAAATACATTTTCAAGGTTTTTAATTTCCAGCGGCAAAGAAAAAAACGCCGGGGCCGAGAACGCTCCTCAAGGGTAGAGCCCGCGCGTCATGATGGCCTCGGCCACCCTGCTTACACCGAGCACGGTGGCGGCGCATCTCATGTTCACCTTTTTTTCTTCAGATATTTCAAGCACTTCGTGAAACGCCTTCTTCATGATTATCTTAAGCTTGTTGTCTATCTCGGTCTCGTTCCAGAAGAACATCTGCAGGTCCTGGACCCACTCGAAGTACGAGACGACCACCCCACCGGCGTTGGCGAGGATACCGGGTATGATGAATACGCCCTTGTCGAGAAGTATCTCATCGGCCTCCATGGTCACCGGGTTGTTGGCCCCTTCGGCGAGTATGCGGGTCTTTATGGCCCCGGCGTTGGCGCCGTGTATCTGCCCCTCGATGGAGGCGGGCACGAGCACATCGGTCTCCATGCCGAGGAGTTCATCGACCGTGAGGTTTTCGGCGTTCTGGAAGCCGCGGACCGAGCCGGAGGCGGTCTTGTGTCTGGCGACGTTCTCGATGTCGAGGCCGCCGGGGTTGTGGATGGCCCCCTTCGAGTCGGAGACGCCGATGACCTTCGCGCCCATCTTGTAGAGTATGTGCGCCGTGTGGTAGCCCACGTTGCCGAAGCCGAGGACCGAGACCCTGAGCTTGTCGATGGGAATGCCGAGGTGGGCGAGCGATTCGCAGACCACGGTGACGAGCCCGCTGGCGGTAGCGCGGTTCCTGCCCAGGGAGCCGCCGATGCTGACCGGTTTTCCGGTGACCACGCCGGGCACAGAGTGCCCCTTTATCATCGAGTAGGTGTCCATCATCCACGCCATCACCTGCTCGTCGGTGTACATGTCCGGGGCCGGTATGTCCTTGTCCGGGCCGATGAAGTCGCTTATCTCGTATGTGAACCTGCGCGTAAGGCGCTCTATCTCGCCCAGGCTCATCTTCTTGGTGTCGCAGGCGACACCCCCCTTGGCCCCGCTGAAAGGCACCTCCACCACACCGCACTTCCATGCCATGAGCGCGGCGAGCGCGCTTATCTCGTCGAGGTCCACCCTCGGGTGATAGCGTATCCCGCCCTTTGCCGGGCCGCGCGCGTAGTCGTAATGGACCCTGTAGCCCGAGTAGTAGATGACGCTCCCGTCGTCCATCTCCACCGGCACGGATACGCTGATGGTGCGCCTCGGGACCCTGAGCCTCTGGTATACGGCCTCGGGCAGGTTTATGTGCCTGTTCGCGTTCTCAAGGGTGAGGAGTATCTCCTGGAAAAAGCTCTTTTTTGGTTCCATGGGGGGAAAGCTCCTTCGATTTTTTCAGTGGGCTCGCTTTGCGAGACGGTTCCCAGCGCTCTTATGCGGGGGGTGGGTCAATTCCTCTGTCAAGAGGGCCCGGAGGCGGCCTGCGGGGCCTCGGCGGGCGGCACGGGCGCCGGGGCCTTTCCCTTTGGCCCCGGCTCCACGCGTTCTGGCGCGGTCCGTGCTCTGTTTATAAGGCTGCCCACGTCTATGGCGCCGCTCAGTATCCCGGCCAGGATAGCCGCCGCTATGACGATGGCCACCCATAAGATCGCCCTGGCGAGCGTGCCTTTCTTCGTATGCCCGTCCAACCCGGCTTCTTTCTTGCCCGCCGGGGCCGCCTCCTGCGCAGAGGCCGTTGCGCCGGCCCCATTCACGGAGGCCTCTTCTCTGCCGTATTCAAAGGGGCGGTATTGTGCGGGGGCTTCGGCGGAAGGCTCCATCTCGAGCACCCTCTTGGCGCCCTCCAGGTCCATCTCGTTGTCCGGGAAGATGCGTGGAGGGGCCATGGACTCCACCTCTTCCTCCCCTGCGGCCCCGGTGCTTGAGGCCTGTGCCGGGGCGTGTCCCGTGGACCCGTCGAGCTCGGCGGCGGCCGCGCTGTTTACCCTGCCGGGCACACCCCCGCTCTGCTCGAAGACCGCCCGGCGGGTCTGCTCGGTCATGAGCCGCTCCAACGGCGCAAGGGAGGCGTCCACGCCCGCGCGGTTGAGCCTCTTGAGCACGTACGCCCCGGTCTCCTCCGCGCTCATCGGCGGTATGGCGTAGCGGGAGACGAGCCTCGTGTTGAGCTCGTTGAAGTCGGGGTCCTTGAGCCTCTCGGCGAGCCCCGGCTCGCCGAGCAGTATTATCTGTATGGTCTTGAGCCTCGAGAGGTACTGGATGAGCTTCAGGCACCCGGGCGTAAGCCGGTGCGCCTGGTCTATGACGATTACCGTCTGCCCGCCCTGTATCTTGTTCTGGGAGACCCTCATCCCGAGGTTCAGGAGCTGCTCCTTTATGGAGGCGGCCTCCGTCGGGCTGCCTATCTCCCGGTTTATCTCCTTCATCAGGTTGACCTCGCGCTGCGGGGGCTCGAGGATTGTGGCGGCGAGCACCTTCTCGTTCGATAACCTCTTCAGGAGCTCGAGGACGAGGGTCGTCTTTCCCGCCCCCTCCACGCCGGTCACGAGCGCAGGGCCGGCCTTTTTTCTGATCACCCTTACGATGAAGTCGAGGGCGTTGGTCTGCCCCTCGGTGGGTACCAGGTACTCCCGCTCCGGACTGCCGGAGAACGGGTCTTCCTTGAGCCCGAGCGCCTCGATGTAAGCGCGCCGCCCCTCGGAGGCCTCCGGCATGGAGCGTTTTATCTCCAGGCGCTTCAACTCGGCCGCCGCTTCGAGCATCCAGGGGTTCTTCTCCACGGCCGCGCGAAACGCCTTTTCGGCCATGGCTATGTCCCCGGAGGCGAGCCTGAGCATGCCGAGGAAGTACCACGCGGAGTCGAGGTCGTTGTTGAGGTCTATGGAGTCCCTTACTATACGGTCCGCCTCCTCTATCCTCTCGGGGTCCTCGAGGTACGTGGCCCAGCCGAGGTACGCCCAGTACTCCCCCTCCACCGGGTTGAGGTCCGTTATCTCCTTGAGCGTCCCCAGGGCGCAGCGGTAGTCGTTGTTGGAAAGCGCCGTCCTCGCCCTCATGAAGAGTATCTCCGCGTTCACCCTCTGGTCCCCCGGGGCCTCGGCGGCCTTCGCCTCGTGCTCGCGCTCGAAGAACTCGAGTTCGTCCGCGCCGGTCTCCTCCGGGCCGCGGAGAAACCCCGTTATGACGAAGCTCAGGGCGATGGATAGCGCCCGGTGCCTGAGCAGGTCGGAGCCCTCAAGCATCTCGTTGAGCGTCTTTGCGCCGTCGAAGGCGGAGAGGAACCTCTTTTCCTGAAGGTTCAGACCGAAGTCGTCGAGCGTGTACCCCTCGGGCGCTTCCACCGGCCGCAGGGGCGCGTCAAGGTAGGGCGCCAGGTCGGCCTTTATCCGCGCAGCGGGGTAGAAGCCGAGGTTTATTCCGTCGAGTATGAGGGAGGCCGGATGTATGGGGGTGCGGGATACGCCGGCAGGCGCGCTCTCGGCCTTTATGTAGCGGTAGGTGCCCTCGGTCCAGCCGAATATCTTCCAGAGCCTGCGTTTCAACTGGAGCGCGAGGAAGGTATCGAGCTGCTCCGCGGTGATAAGCCCCATGGAGATGAGCACCTCTCCGTGCTTCTTCTTCTCCTTGAGCACGGTCTGCAGGGAGGTCTCGTAATCCCGCTGGGTGATTATCCCCTCTTGCATCAGCAGCCTGCCGAGCACCTCGTTGAGGATGTTGGAAGTGGCGGCGACGGGCAGCCCGTTCTTGAAGAAAAAACGCTTCTTTACGGGCTCGCGCACTATGTCTAGTATGGCCGCGCCGTCGCCCTTTCTGTATATCAGGTGAAGGAGCTTCGGCATGCCTATGGAGACGAGCTTGCCCTGTTTCTCTTGCAAATCGATCCCCCTGTCCTTTGTAAGGGTGGCTGAAAAAGCGCGCGGCGGATACGCCCTGCGACTACACCGCCCCGGAAACCTTACCACACAGGCGGGTGTGAAGTAAACCGGCAACAGCCGCACCTTTTGTCCCCGTGGTGCCGATGAGGGAGGCCGCGCCCGCAAGGCGGCCTCTTATCCGTTCTTCAGTCCCTCGAGGGTCTTGAGGTAGAGCTTTCTAACCTTTTCGGCGTATTCCATGTAATCTGAAAGAAGCTCTTCGCCAGCCGCCGCGCCCGAGTACCCCGCCCGCCGCGCCAGCGCCGTAAGCTCCGCGGAGCCCTTTATCAGGTCGCCCTCGGGCCTGTCGTGCACTATCCTCTGCCGCAATTCGAGCGACCTGAGGAAGAGGTACGCCTCCCTGAGGAAGGCGTACTCCTCTCTGGGTATCAGCCCCTCCCGGAATATCCGTCGCAGTGCCTTGAGGGTCTGCGGCGTCCTCAGCGCCCTCTTGTGCCCGCCCCATCTGAGCTGGAGCGCCTGAACGAGGAACTCGATGTCGTTTATCCCGCCCCTGCCGGCCTTGATATTATAACGCTCCGCGGTCTCTTTGGCAATTTCGGCCTCCATGCGCCCGCGTATGCGGAGCATCTCGTCGACGTCCTCTCCGGTAAGCGGCTTCGAGTATACGGCCTCGCGCAGCTCGCGCACGACCTCTGCCCCGAACCCGGCCTCCCCGGCAACGGCGCGCGCCCTGGTAAGGGCTTGCCTCTCCCACACGGCAGCCTGCCCGCCGTGGTACTCCACGAGCGAGGAGCGCGAGAGCACGAGCGGGCGCCCCGAAGGCCGCAGCCTCGCGTCCACGTTGAAGACGAACCCCAACCGCGTGCGAAGCGTCAACGCGCTTATTATCCTCTGCCCGAGCTTTACGTAGAACTCATGGGCGGATATCTGCCTTCCTCCCGTGGTCTTCGCGTCCTCAGGGGCCGAGTAGACGAACAGTATATCGAGGTCCGAGCCGTATATCATCTCCGCGCCGCCGAGTTTTCCCAGGCCGAGCACGCAGAAGGAGCCCGGCGCCCGCCCGTACCCGCGTGCCAGCTCCTGCCCGGCTATCCTTATCGAGGCCTCGAGCGCCGCCTCGGCCACGAACGTCATCTGGGCGCAGACCTGCCGCAGATTCACCCTCCCGGAGATGTCGTTGACGCCCACGCGCAAGACCTCCTGGTTCTTGACCCTCCTCAATGCGTCGAGCTTCTCCTCGTAGTCGGGCGCGGCGTCCACCTCCCGGGAGAAGTCCGCGAATATCCCGGAGCGCGTCCTGTACGGGGTGGCAAGCTCCCTGGAGAGGAGCTGTTCGAGGCCGCCGGGCTGCTCTATGAGCGCCCTCGAGAGGAACTCGCTGGTGCCGAAGAGGCGCACGAGGTCGTCGAGCACCTTTCTGTTCTCGTCGAGCAGGGAGTAGAAGATGGTGCGCGCGCCTACCGACGAGATGAAGCGCTCGAGGTGCGAGAGCGCCTTGTCCGGTTCCGGCGACTGCGTAACGCGCATCAGAAAGACCGGGTAGAGCCTGTTGAAGCGCAACCTTGCGCGCGGGTTCAGGTGGACGAAGGCGGGCCCGCCTCTGAGCCGCCCGAGGGTGTCGAGCGCGGCCCTGGCGTCCTTGAAGCCGAGGGAGGCGAGCCTTGCGAGCGACTCCTCCTCGGAGGCCTCCGTAGAGAGGAGCAGGCGTATCTCCCCGGGTATCTCCGTGCCCGCCTCCCCCGCCCCCCCGGAGCTGTAGAACAGGGACCTGTATATCTCGTGCACCGCTGCGGTGACGGTCTTGTACGCCGCCCGGAAGAACTCCCCGGCCTTCTTCCGCCCGGCGTCCTTGAAGCCCATCATGCGGGCCAGCCGTTCGAGCTCCACGGCGTGCGCGGGTATGGCCTGGCTCTGCCTGCCCTCCACTATCTGTATCCTGTGCTCGAGGTTCCGCAAAAAGACGTATCCGTCCCGCAGGGCGCGGGCATCCGCCTCTTTCATGTAGCCTGCTGCGCAGAGCCTCTCCACGGCCGCGAGGGTGTTCCTCTCGCGCACCGACGGGTCCTTGCCCGCGTATATGAGCTGCAGTGCCTGGCAGTAGAACTCTATCTCCCTTATGCCGCCCGCTCCGAGCTTCACGTCCACGGCGTCCGGGTCCCTGCGCAGCAGGCTCAGGTCTATCTTCTCCTTCATGGACTTTATCTCCTCGATGACCGTAAAGTCCATGTACCTGCGGTAGACGAAGGGCTTTATCATCTCGATGAACTCTTCGCCGAGCCTGGCGCTGCCCGCCACGGGGCGCGCCTTTATCATCGCCGCCCTCTCCCACGAAAGTCCCCAGCTCTCGTAGTACGCCTCCATGGACGGCAGGGAGTTCGCAAGGGCGCCGCTGCGCCCCTCCGGGCGCAGGTCGAGGTCTACCCTGAAGACGAAGCCCGCGTCGGTGACGCTGGAAACGAGCCTGTTGACCAGAAGCGACACCTTGACGAAGAAGGCGTGCAGGCTGGTCTTCGTCCCGGGCCTGCCTTGCTTGCCCTCGCTCTCGCCTTCGTCGCTGGTGTAGAGGTAGAGTATGTCGATGTCCGATGAGAAGTTGAGCTCGCGGCCTCCGAGCTTGCCCATGCCGATTACCGCGAACTCCGCCTCCCGCACCTCCCCGTCCCCGCCGGTGCAGAGCGGCCTTCCGTGGGCTTTTTTAACGCTGCCTACGGCGAACTCGACGGCCGCGTCGAGGGCGGCGCTGGCGAGGTCCGAGAGCTCGCCGACCGTCTCCTCCAGAGAGCTTATGCCGAGCAGGTCGCGGGCGCCTATCCTCAGGAACTCCTTGTGCTTGTACTGGCGAAGGGCCCGGGCCATGGAGTCGGCGTCCTGCTCGTTGCGCGTCCTTATCTCCAGCTCCCTGCGGAATGCGGCGAGGTCCTTCGTCCCCTCGAGCCCGGCCCCGGCGAATATCCACCTGTAGAGGATGGGGTTCCGGGCGAGCGTGTTGGAGAGGTACATGGATGAGCCGCAGACGGTCACCAGCCTGTCGATGGTCTCTTCGCGCCGGGCGAGAGAGTCGAGTATGAGCCCCTCGGGCAGGGCGGCGGAGATGGCCTCGATGTTGTTGAGCGCGCCGTCGGGCGACGGGCACCGGGCCGCACAGGCGAGCAGCCTGTCGAGCGAGCCCCTGAAAGGGCCCGCGGAAAGGAGGCGCAAGTTCCGCAGCGCCCCGCGCGGGTCGGAAAAGCCGAGGTCTCGCAACCTCCCGGCTGCCGCGTTATCGTTGAAGTCGAGCGGTTTTTCGGTCATTCCCTGGCCCAGCCCCCTTTTGCGGATATTCTACTATTTCGGCTGTTAAAGTTCAAAGTTTTGTAGGCCCTCGCGCCCGCAGCCGCGCCGGGAGGGGGCCCGGGGCGCCCCCCGCCTTGACAAACTCCGTAACGAGGCATAAATTATAAGAAAGTTCCACCCATTAGCGCGGCGCGCGGGGCCAACCAGTTCTTTTAAAGGAGAGGCGAGATGAGGCTCGACAGGTTCACCATAAAATCACAGGAGGCGTTAGGAGAGGCGCAACAGGCCACCGAGGCGGCCGAGCGGCAGGAGGTATCGGTCGAGCAGCTGCTCCTTACGCTCATAGGCGACCAGGGCGGCCTCGTGGCGGCGGTGCTGCACAGGATAGGGGCGAACCCGTCCCTTCTCGCAAAGCAGCTCGAGGACGCCGTATCCAGGCTGCCGAAGGTCCGCGGCGCCACCGGGGAGACGTACGTCTCCCCGAGGCTCAAGTCCGTGCTCGACGCCGCGGTGAAGGAGGCGCGCGAGATGAAGGACGAGTTCGTCTCCGTTGAGCACATCCTCATCGCCATCGCCTCCGAGAAGGGCGGCGAGGCCGCCCGGATACTCTCCTCCCACGGGGTTACGAGGGAGACCATCTTGAAGGCGCTCGCCTCCATAAGGGGCTTCACTCGGGTTACCGACCAGTCGCCCGAGGATAAGTACAACGCGGTGATGAAGTACACGCGCGACCTCGTGGAGCTGGCGCGCTCGAACAAGCTCGACCCGGTGATAGGCCGCGACAACGAGATAAGGCGCGTCATACAGGTGCTTTCGAGAAGGACGAAGAACAACCCGGTGCTCATCGGCGAGGCGGGCGTTGGCAAGACCGCCATCGTCGAGGGGCTGGCGCAGAGGATAGTCGGCGGGGACGTGCCGGAGACCCTCAAGAACAAGAGGCTTCTCGCACTCGACCTGGGCTCCCTCATAGCGGGCACCAAGTACCGGGGCGAGTTCGAGGACAGGCTCAAGGCGCTCATGCGGGAGATATCCGAGGCCGGGGGCGACATAATACTATTCATAGACGAGCTGCATACGCTCGTGGGCGCCGGGGCGGCCGAGGGCTCGATGGACGCCTCCAACATGCTCAAGCCCGCGCTCGCCAGAGGCGAGTTCCGGTGCGTCGGGGCAACCACGCTCGACGAGTACCGCAAGCACATAGAGAAGGACGCGGCCCTCGAACGCAGGTTCCAGCCGATAACCGTCGGGGAGCCCTCTGTCGAGGACACCATCGCGATACTGCGCGGCCTGAAGGAGAGGTACGAGGTCCACCACGGCGTGAGGATAGCCGACGCGGCCATCGTGGCCGCGGCCATGCTCTCGAACAGGTACATAGCCGACAGGTTCCTGCCGGACAAGGCCATAGACCTCATCGACGAGGCCGCCTCGCGTCTCCGCATAGAGATAGACAGCATGCCCACGGAGATAGACACCATAGAGAGGCGCATAATCCAGCTCGAGATAGAGAAGCAGGCGCTCATAAAGGAGACCGACAAGGGCTCTCGCGACAGGCTCGAGAAGATAGAGAAGGAGCTGGCCGGCCTCAAGGAGGAGAGCTCCACGCTCAAGCTCCACTGGAAGCAGGAGAAGGAGATCATAAGCCGCATACGCGAGACGAAGAAGAAGATAGAGGACGTAAAGACGCAGGCCGCGCAGGCCGAGAGGACGGGGGACCTCGGGCGCGCCGCCGAATTGAAGTACGGTAAGTTGGCCGAGCTCGAGAGGCTCTTCAAGGAGGACTCTGGCAAGCTCGAGCAGCTGCAAGGCGCAAACCGCATGCTCAAGGAAGAGGTCGACGGCGAGGACGTGGCCGAGATAGTCTCCCGGTGGACGGGCGTGCCGGTCTCCCGCATGCTCGAGGGCGAGAAGGAGAAGCTCCTCAAGATGGAGGAGAACCTCGGCAAGAGGGTCATCGGGCAGGACGCGGCCCTGAAGGCCGTCTCGAAAGCCGTAAGGCGCGCCCGCGCCGGGCTTCAGGACGTAAACCGGCCCATAGGCTCGTTCATCTTCCTCGGCCCCACGGGCGTGGGAAAGACCGAGACCGCCCGCGCCCTGGCGGAGTTCCTCTTCGACGACGAGCGCGCCATGGTCAGGATAGACATGAGCGAGTTCATGGAGAAGCACTCGGTTGCGCGCCTCATAGGGGCCCCCCCCGGCTACGTGGGCTACGAGGAGGGCGGGTACCTCACCGAGGCCGTGCGCAGAAAGCCGTACTCCGTCATACTCTTCGACGAGATAGAGAAGGCGCACCCGGAGGTCTTCAACCTCCTCCTGCAGATACTCGACGACGGCAGGCTCACCGACGGCCACGGCAGGACGGTGGACTTCCGGAACACGGTCATCATCATGACCTCGAACGTGGGCAGCCAGTACATAACCGAGCTCTCGGAGGCCGAGTACGACGAGATACGCTCGCGGGTTATGGAGACGCTCAGGTCCACCTTCAAGCCGGAGTTCCTCAACCGCATAGACGACATCATCATCTTCCACCAGCTCACCAGGGAGCACATGGAGTCTATCGTGGACATACAGCTCGAGAGGCTCAAGAAGCTGCTGGCCGACAGGAACATCACCGTAACGCTTACCGGGGCGGCAAGAAAGCACCTCGCCGAGGTGGGCTACGACCCTGTCTACGGCGCGCGGTCGCTTAAAAGGCTCCTGCAGAGGGAGGTCCAGGACGAGCTCGCCACCAGGCTCCTCGAAGGGGTCTTCACGGAGGACGAAGAGGTGTCGGTGGACTACAGGGACGGCCGCATCGTATTCGAGAAGAAGGCACGGGCGACGGACGCCGCGTCCAACTGAGCGCAAGCCCGGCGTCCGCCCGGCCGGGGGTGAAACCCTTGACAAAAGCCCCGATATTAAATAAATTAAGGAAGGTCCGGAACATTCGGGCCTTGTGTGGCCAAGGGATGAGCCGCCATTTTCGATGGCTGCAAGCCATTGAAAATGCAAGAAAAAGGGAAATCGCGTTTTTTCGTCTCTCGATGGTCCAGGGGCGAATTATCCGGAGGTCGGTTGATAGATGCGCACGCCCTGCGGTTTCCATTACCGTTTCCAAACCTTTTAAAAGGAGGTGGCCTTTGGCCCCCAAGAGACGGGACCCCTTTAAGGACCTGCTCTTCCTTCAGGAGAGGATGAGCAGGATCTTCGACGAGGCGCTTCTCAAGTACAAGGGCTGCCCGGACAACCAGGGCGGCCTGTGGCACCCGCCGGTGGACATCTACGAGAGCGAGCAGAGCATCGTTCTCAAGGCAGAGCTTCCCGGCGTGGACATCGAGGACGTCGAGATAGAGGCCAACGAGAACACCCTTGTAATGAAGGGCGAGAGGCGGTTCGAGAAGAACCTCAACGAAGAGAACTACCACAGGATGGAGCGCCTGTACGGGACCTTCCACAGGGAGTTCATCCTGCCGTACTCCATAGACAGCAACGGCATAAAGGCGACTCTGGCCGACGGTGTGCTGAAGATTACCGTACCCAAGCGCCGCGCCGAGAGCACGCCGAGTGTCAAGGTAAAGGTACAATAAAAAACAGAGGGATGCCGACGATGACAGACGAGACAAGGGCAGAGGCCGCGACAGAGGGAGCAGAGGAAACGGCAGAGGCCGGGCAGAGGCCGGAGAACGAGGCCGGGGGGGCCGGCGGGGGCGGGGGAGCGGAGGCCGTAGCCGGGACTGAGGGGGCCGAGGGGGCCGAGGGGGCGGAAAAGACGCCCGGAGAGCTTCTGCCGCTTGATTTTACCACCTTCATCCTGTCGCTCTCCACCTCGGTCCTCATGAACCTCGGGGTGGTGGAAAACCCGGTTACGAAAAAGACCGAGAAGGAGCTTCCCGTGGCCAAGCAGACCATAGACCTTCTCACACTTCTCAAGGAGAAGACCCAGGGCAACCTCACCGAGGATGAGACCGGGCTTCTCGACAACGTCCTTCATGAACTCCGCATGCTCTATGTCAAGGCGGCGGGGTAACGTTTTTTCCTATATAATCAGTGGATGGGACCCCGGCCCTCTGGGCCGGGGGTACTTTGTTTATCGGCGTTTCTTAAGCCCCGGGCCTTGAGCGCGGGCCGGGTAATTTCATTTCGGGAAAGGTGATGAGTTCAGCAATTACTCAGTGGACAGCGTTGGGCAAGGAGAAAAGATGAAAGAGCAGAGACGTTTCAGCATCAAGGTACTGTTTGCAGTAGCGTTCCTGGCGATAATAGCCGGTGTGGCCATGACGGCGCGCTTTGACATAACCAGCACATCGGACGGGGCGCAGACCTTCTGGAAAGAGCCGTCCCCGGCCGCCCCGGCCGCCCTCACGGTCCCGCGGGACTTCGTTGACCTGGCGGCGAGGCTCTCCCCGCTGGTGGTAAACATCTCGACGACACAGGTCATAAAAGAGCGCCCCATGATACCGTTCCCGGAGTTCAAGGGGCCGTTCGACGACTTCTTCGGCGACGACTTCAACAAGTTCTTCAAGGGGCCGCGCAAGGAGTTCAAGAGGCAGAGCCTCGGCAGCGGTTTCATCATAAACAGGGAAGGCTACATACTGACGAACTACCACGTCATCGAGAACGCCACCGAGATAATCGTCACGCTGTCGGCCGATAAGAAGGATTACCGGGCGGAGGTCATCGGACAGGACCAGAAGCTCGACATAGCCCTTATAAAGATAAACGCCAACGGAGACCTTCCCGTGGCGACCATCGGGGACTCCGACGGCCTCAAGGTGGGCGAATGGGTGCTCGCCATAGGGAACCCCTTCGGCCTCGGCGGCTCGGTCACCGCGGGCATAGTGAGCCAGAAGGGGCGTGTAATAGGCGCCGGGCCTTACGACAACTTCATACAGACCGACGCATCGATCAACCCCGGCAACTCGGGCGGCCCCCTTTTCAACGTGAGGGGTGAGGTCGTGGGCATAAATACGGCGATTATCGCCGGCGGGCAGGGCATCGGATTTGCCACCCCGATCAACATGGCCAAAGAGGTGCTCACCCAATTGAAGGAGCAGGGCAAGGTCACCCGCGGCTGGATAGGTGTAAGCATCCAGGAGCTTACGCCCGAGCTCGCCCGCAGCTTCGGCCTTGCCGAGGCCCGGGGCGTGCTCGTCTCGTCGGTAAACCCCGGAGACCCTGCGGACAAGGCCGGCCTCGAGGCCGGGGACATCATAACCTCCTTTGACGGCAAGGAGATTAAAGACCTCGGGGACCTGCCGAGGACGGTGGCCACAACGCCCCCCGGCAAGAGGGTAGAGATAAAGGTGATAAGGAGCGGCAAGGAGAAGAGCCTGTTCCTTACCGTGGGCACCAAGCTCGAGGAAGAGCCGGTGACCAACGGCCCCGGCAAGGAGGTCTCACCGGACAAGCGCCTCGGGCTCTCCGTGCAGCCCATCACACCGGAGATGGCCAAGAGGCTCGGCATTCAGGAGACCGAAGGGGTGATAATAAGCTCGGTCGATCCGGACAGCCCGGTCGGGGCCGCAGGTCTCAGGCGCGGGGACGTGATAAAGGAGATAGACCGCAAGGCCGTCAGGAACATAAGGGACTACAGCAGGTATATCTCGGAAGCGGAGAAGAACGATGTCGTGCTCTTCAGGATAGTGCGCGGGAGAAGCACCATATACGTGGTCGTAAAGCAGCCGGGCGTGAAGTAAAACAAGACGGGGAGCGGGATATTTTGGCGGTTTATATCGTTGCGGTTACGGGGGCGAGCGGCGCTGTCTACGGCGTGCGGCTGGTAGAGGAGCTTTTGAAGAGGGGTGACGACGTGGAGCTTATCGTCTCCCCCTCCGGCTTCCTGCTGTTGAAGGAAGAGCTCGGGCTGGACTTCGTCAAGGCCCCCTCCCCCTCCGAAGTCGCGGAAGGTATAACCTCCTTCATAGAGGCCGGCCACCCGGGCGGAGGCAGGCGGGGCAGGCTCGCATATCTGCCCTCCGGCGACCTTACCGCCGCGGCCGCCAGCGGCTCCTCGCTTAAAAAGCGGATGATAATCTGCCCGTGCTCCATGGGCACGCTCGCCAGGGTGGCCACCGGGGTCTCCGGCAACCTCATAGAGAGGGCGGCCGACTGCATCATCAAGGAGCGCGGCACCCTCGTGCTCGTCCCGCGGGAGACCCCTCTAAGCGCCATACACCTCGAGAACATGCTCAAGCTCGCCCGCCTCGGGGCGGTCATCCTGCCCGCCATGCCCGCCTTCTACACAAAGCCAGGGAGCGTCCGGGAGATGGTCGATTTCGTCGTCGGCAAGACGCTCGACGCCCTCGGCATAGAGAACAGCCTCTATAAAAGGTGGAAAAAATAGTCTTTATGCCTTATATTATCCGCCGTCGTTAAGTTTTTTCAGCGGGTCCATTGCCCGCCCTGGGGCGCGGCCCATCCTTATATGTTCTTGAAGCCCGGCTGCCTGCGGCTGGGGTTCGTTACAAAAGACGGGGGAGCAACGGACACCTATGCTTGACATAAAATACCTGAGAGAGAATACGCAGGAGGCCGAGCGCAGGTTGAAAACCCGCGGTGGAGAGCTCGACCTTGCGCCCATGAAGGCGCTCGACGAGAAGAGAAGGGCGCTCATCATGGAGGCCGAGGCCTTGAAGGCCAGAAGGAACGCCGCCTCGCAGGAGATAGGCAGGCTCAAGAAGGAGAAGCGGGACGCTACATCTCTCATGGAGGAGATGCAGGAGGTCTCCGCCCGCATCAAGGGGCTCGACGCCGAGACTGCCGGGTGCGAAAAGGAGCTGGAGGCATTCCTCCTTACCATACCCAACCTTCCGAACCCCACGGTCCCCGTGGGAAAGGACGAGTCCGACAACCCCGTCATAAGGTCATGGGGCACTCCGCGCGAGTTCACCTTCGACCCGCTCGAGCACACGGATATCGGGGAGCGGCTCGGCATAATCGACTTCGAGCGCGCGGGCAAGCTTTCGGGGGCGCGTTTTTCCCTCTTGAAGGGCGCTGGCGCGCGCCTCGAGAGGGCGCTCATAAACTTCATGCTCGACCTGCACACCACCACCCACGGATATACCGAGGTGCTTCCCCCGTTCATGGTAAAGAAGGAGGGCTTCGTCGGCACGGGCCAGCTCCCGAAGTTCGAGGAGGACCTCTTCAAGATAGAGGGATGGGAGCATTACCTCATCCCCACGGCGGAGGTGCCCGTGACCAACATACACCGCGAGGAGATACTCGAAGAGGAGGTCCTGCCGGTACTTTACACGGCCTACACCCCGTGCTTCCGGAAAGAGGCGGGCTCGTACGGCAAGGACGTCAAGGGGCTCATCCGGCAGCACCAGTTCAACAAGGTCGAGCTGGTGAAGTTCTCCATGCCGGAGGATTCGTACGAAGAGCTTGAGAAGTTGACCGCGAACGCCGAAGAGGTCTTAAAGAGGCTCGACCTCCCCTACAGGGTCGTCACCCTGTGCACCGGGGACGTGGGCTTCTCTTCGGCGAAGACCTACGACCTCGAGGTCTGGCTCCCGGGGCAGGGCAAGTACCGCGAGATATCATCGTGCTCGAACTTCGAGGACTTTCAGGCGCGCCGGGCGAACATCCGCTACCGCCCGAAGGAGGGCGGCAAGACGCGCTACCTCCATACGCTCAACGGCTCGGGCCTCGCCGTGGGCCGCACGCTCGTGGCCGTGCTCGAGAACTTCCAGAACGAGGACGGAAGCGTCACGGTGCCCACGGCGCTGCGCCCGTACATGAACGGCCTTGAGAAGATAGAGAAGGCTTGATTTTTCAGCGGAAAAAGTGTTAAAAAAATAGAGGGGCGGGTAAACGCCACCGCCCCGTTTGAAAACCGAATAGTTGTGTCCCGCTTTTCCAGCGGAGGGTTAGGCTAATGGTAAGTCAACGGTCTTGAAAACCGTCGGGCTAACGCCCTTGGGGGTTCGAGTCCCTCACCCTCCGCCATTTTTATCTAAAATTCTTCAATTAAATCAAATAGTTCACTTTTTAAACACACGAAAAACTGTGTCCCCAGACTGTCCCCAGAGGGGGGTGGGGAAATCTAATTGAAAATAGAATGTGCTCCTGAAGCAGGGGATGTCATGCTTTTTGCGAGGTTCTTTGGCATAGCTTTTCGCAGAGGGGTTGAGGCGCAGTTGGAGGATTTTGAGAGCCAAAAAGTATCGTCCCAGACCCGTCCCAGGATGAAAGGCCCGGCATGAAAACCTGGCCTTAGTCGATTTATTAGGTTACGCTACGCTAACCCAACCTACAAGCCTGGGAGCTGTTAGAATGACAAAATTGCTTCAAGCACAAGTTAAATCGATTGGCGAGCATTATGCTGTTGCTCGGTTGACTGCCTTGGGTTTTATTGTGGGCTTGGCCCCGGAGAACACAAAAGCAGTAGATATTATTGCGATGACCGATGATGGCAAAAGAAGCCTTCAAGTTCAGGTTAAAACACGCACTGAAGGCAGGTCTGCTGATAAAGGCTGGATGATGAACGAAAAACACGAAACTTTGGTGAATGACAATTTATATTACATCTTCGTTACTTTACCGGATAAATGGACTGACCGGGACCAGCCGATCACCTTTATTATTCCTTCCAAGAAGGTGGCCGCTATCTTGAAGCAATCACATAAGGACTGGACATCAAGCCCAGGACGTAGAGGACAAAAGCGGAACGATACGAAAATGAGAAGAATTAAGCCAGGTTATGCAGATTCCCCATCAATTCCATCTAATTGGATGGAAGAGTATCAGGATAAGTGGGATATTTTAAGATAAATTTATGAGCGATAAAATAGACTCACTGATTGAATATGTCAAATCTGAGGGTCGGGTTTGTCCGATGCCTACTTACTGGAACGAGCTTTGGCAGATGCTTCCTGATCGTAAACAGAAGAGTTCCGGCGGCTGGGAGCCACCCGCGCCTCTAATTCTTGCGGCGTGGGCTGCCCCAGCATTGTCAAAAATGATTAGACTGGTAGAGCATATTAATTATGCCGCTGAGTATGGCGTTTTGGATGAGGTGGACACATATCTGAGAAGCTTAAAGCCCGATCAATGGGCTTATGGCGGTGGCACGACTAGCAAAGGAAAATAGGGGGTAGCGACTATTTTTATTCTCCCTATAGCCTTACCCCCCTTTCTTATCTTCTCCGCCGTCCTGCCAAGTATATACCCTCCCACGCCCATCTCCTTGAACGCCCAGCCAGTGCGAAAAAAAAGTTACAGTCATCGGTCAATTCAGGGAGAAAGGCCATTGAGATTGCAGAACGGGGGACGGAGGTTGTATAATCCTCTGCCATGATTAAAAAAATCCGAATTGGATGTTACCATGCGCGTATGTATTCACAGAGGAACGCACGAAATCGGTGGCACTTGTATAGAAATTGAAGCCCAGGGCAAACGAGTTATTCTGGATGTCGGTCTGCCTTTGGATGCCGACCTTGCTGATGTTTCTCTCCCGCCTGTTTCGGGATTTGTAGAGCCCGACTCCTCGCTTTTGGGAGTTTTTATCTCCCATCCCCACTTGGACCATTATGGTTTGGTCCGAAAGCTCCAACCGAACATACCGATTTTGATCGGCTCGGCTGCACGAAAAATAATTAATGCGGCCAGTGTGTTTATGCCGAATGGAATCAGTTTTGATAACACGATAGACCTTGAAGATAGGACCTCAATTTCGCTTGGACCTTTTACCTTGACGCCGTATCTGGTCGATCACTCCGCTTATGATGCCTATGCCCTTTTGGTTGAGGCCGAAGGGCAGCGCCTCTTTTATTCCGGGGATTTTCGTGCGCATGGGAGAAAGGGCAAGCTCCTTGATCGTCTTATAGCCCATCCTCCAAAAGAAATTGATGTGCTATTAATGGAGGGCTCAACCCTTGGCCGAACGGACTTTGAGTACGACTATCCTTCTGAATCTAAGCTTGAGGTCAAATTTGCCGAATTATTGCAGGAGGCAAAGGGGATTGCACTGCTCTGGTGTTCGGGGCAAAATATTGACCGGCTTGTCACTGCTTATCGGGCCTGCAAACGCAGTGGCAGACAGTTTATAGTTGACATGTATACGGCCAGTATACTGCGGGCCATAGGTAATCCTCGATTGCCGCAGCCAGGCTGGGACAGTTTTCGCGTATACTTGCCATGGACGCAGAAACAGAAAATCATAAGGAAAGAGCTTTTTGATCTGGCCAAGTCATTTGCACCGTGGTGTATCTACCCTGAGCAGTTGAGAGAAGAAGCCAATAGGTCCATGATGCTGTTCCGGCCTTCTATGATAAGGGACCTAGAAAAGGCCAATTGTCTCAAAAGTGCCACGCTGATATACTCCTTGTGGTCGGGATATCTGAAAGATGAAAGTAGCCACTCTTGCCTGAAGTGGTTGGACCATAATAATATTCCCTTGGCACACTTGCATACTTCCGGACACGCCCCGTTATCCTACCTGAAGCGCCTTGCTGGAGCCCTCGCCCCAAATATGCTCGTTCCAGTACATTCCTTCGAGTCAGACCGTTTTACAGAATTTTTCGAGAACGTAGAGATCAAAGAAGACGGACAGTGGTGGGAGCTTCTCTTGGTCTCGTCTCAGGTTACCTTTGGGAAAATAGACCGTCATAAGTAAAAACTAGGTTAAGGGAGATTAACAATGGCCAATGTGAGCGGCTTCAGTAGAACAGTATCCTTGGACCTTGTCTCCGAACTTAATAAGCTTGAGGCTGATAATAATTCGTGGTGGCACTCACTGGTAAGAAAGAAAGGGGTCTTCTTCGCTATCAGGCCAGGATACCTGAGCGTATATACAAGCGGAGGTCTGTTTTTAAAGATACAGCTCAAATCCAATGGCCATCTTTCGTGTGAGGTGCATGAAGAATACCTGCTTTTGAGAAGCGACAGGCCTTATGTGGATCTGAATCAAAGAAGTGAGCACAAGCAACGTTACATTAGAACGCTTGAGGAACTGGTTCAGGAGAGAAATTTTCAATCGGTCCAACGCCGAATAGTGAAGTTTCAGGGCGAGGAGCGTCAAGGTGTGGGCCTGATCGCTTCGAAGATACCGAGCGTAATAGACATTGAGATAACCGATGAACAGTCCGCAAGAAATCCATCTTCGTCAGAAACAAAGAGACGCCACACAGGGTCAATTGACCTGTCAGCGGTTGCCCCCGACGGCACTGCATGGTTTTACGAAGCGAAGCTCTTGGTTAATCCGGAGCTTCGTGCTTCGAGGGGCAAACCTCCTATCATAAGACAACTCGGCCGGTACGAGGAATGGATCATGAAGAACGAGCGCCGTATTGTCGAAGAATTCAACAATATCAGGAACGCATACCTTGAGCTACAAGGGAGTTTCTTTAAGAAGCGAATAGAGGCAGTACCCGTTATTACATGTGTAAGAAGCCGTCCAGTTCTTCTGATATACGGGTTTAACAGAAATGAACAAAAAAGCAAACTCCCAGCGGTTCTTGAAGAACTCTATAATCATGGATTAAGACCAGAAGATGCAATGACTATTGGGAGCCCGAGCAATCTGAAAGCCACGCGTTTTTTCTCCTAAGCTTTTACAAGATATCCCCCACATGCTTCCCATCCGTAGTACCGCTCCCCATAATTGCGTTTTTTGCTGAATCAGATAGTCACTCCGCCCCTCTTATCTTCTCCGCTGTCCTGCCGAGTATATACCCACCCACGCCTATCTCCATGAGCGTTCAGACTAAAACCCGTTGACTTTTGTATATGCCTGTCATATACTAAGGTAGGTATGGAT
>JBHHYT010000031.1:0-23290 GCA_046757705.1 Thermodesulfobacteriota bacterium | reverse complement strand
ACCCGTTTTACTGTGCTTTTCTGCCTGCCTTCACTCCACCACCAGAGGGTAATCGGGCGTCGGGTTGAGCGGGCAGCTATAGTAGTACTCGCCCGGGGTCAGGTCCACCTCGTAGTCGAGCGTTTTGCCTGTGGTAAGGCCGCCGCCTGAGACCGACGGCAGTATGACACGCTTCAGCCCCCTGCCCCGTACCCAGAAACCGAGCTCATAGGGGACGTTGCTGTTCGTGACCCTGAAGATGGTCTTGCCGGGCTTGAGGCGCAGGGTCTTGAATGTGCGCTCGCCCGCCGTCTCCTTGTTTATCCTGACGCAGTCGTCATAGCCCTGCGATACGTACTCCTTCGGGGCCACCTCGGCCTCGACTATGACGCACGGTGTCTGCGTAAGCTCGATCACGACCGGCCCGGCCCCGTGGGCGCTCGCCGGAAGGAGGCCCGCCAGAAAAAAGACGAACAACAACACCGCACCGCAAAAAAGCCTTCCTGTCCCGCTGCTCTTATCCATAACAGCACCCTCCTGCCTGAAAGACAAAACCGCCTCTTGCCCGCCCTATCTCCGTACGTTTGGAATCACGCATCATAGAAACTATACCGTCTTTTTGAGAGTTGTAAAGCGCCCGCCAGGGCCGTATCCGACTAAAAAAGGGGTTACAGGCCCATGCCTGCAACCCCTTTGTATTTCTGGTGGAGGGTACCGGGATCGAACCGGTGGCCTGCACGTTGCGAACGTGCCGCTCTCCCATCTGAGCTAACCCCCCTCAAAGACGGCTCAATTTATCTTTTTAGCAGAAAACGGAGGTTATCGCAAGCGAATTGTCTGGAGAAGAGACCGCCGAACGGAAAAAACAGGCCGGAGACGCACGGGCCGCCCGCAAGTGAATGGCGGCAGGGGAGCTCATGGCGCCCGGTCCATATCGGAAAAGACGGACGGGGGAAGGGGTTAATGCAGGTACTCCTTGACGCCCTCCTTAAGGCCCGCCGGCTGGATGCCGAAGACCTCCGGCAGGGCGTTGTCCCCGGTCACGTTGTCCTCCTCGAGCATGAGCAGGGCGTCCCTCGTAAGGGGAGGCCGGGGGAGCGCTGCCTCCATCAGGGCGGCGGCAACGCGCATCAGCGGCATGGGCACGTGAAGCTTCAACCTCTTCCTCGCGAGCGCCTCGGCCACCGCGTCGATGACGCCGTCGAAGGTGAGCACCTCCGCGCCGCCCAGCTCGAAGACGCGCCTACTGGCCCCTGCCATGCCGATGGACTTTGCCAGCGCGGCGGCGACGTCCTTGACCGAGACCGGCTGCATCCTGCCCTGTCCGTTGCCCGGGACCATAATTACAGGGGAGAGCCTTATGGCGCGAGCGAGCACGTTGGTGAACTTGTCCTCACTGCCGAACATTACCGAGGGGCGGAATATGGTGTAGGCGAGCCCGCTTGCGCGCACTATCTCCTCGGCCTCCCACTTGGTCCTGTGGTACTCGCTGACGGCGTTCTCGCGCGTGCCGAGGGCGCTTATGTGGATGTACCTCTTGACACCCCCGCCCTTGCCCCTGCAGGCGGCTACCACGTTGCGGGTGCCTTCCACGTGCACGTCCTTGAACCTGGCCCCCCTGGTCTCTACGAGGATCCCTACGAGGTGGATTACGGTCTCAACGCCGCCGTGGCCTACGGCTTCGAGGACGGAAGAGGGGTCTGTCACATCACCGCGCACGAGTTCGCAGCCGGCCTTTTGCAACCATTCGGCCCGTTGCGGGTCCCTTACCAGGCACCTGATACGGCGGGATTCCTTAAGGAGCTCCCTGATAAGGTTCTTCCCGACAAAACCTGTACCGCCAGTGATGAGTATCATCTATTGCTTACCGAGGATGTCCCTGACCGTCTGTTTCAACTCCGTCAAATCGGATGATTTGATGACGTAGGCATCCGACGCCCATGTGCCGAAGTCGTGCTTGTAGTGAGGGTACGCCGTGCAGAGTATCACCGGCAGGTCCTTCCACTTCTCCTTGACCCTGCGCAGCACCTCCACACCGTCCATTCCGGGCATCTTGATGTCCAGAAGAACGAGGTCTACGGGCATGGCCTCAAGCTTCTCTATCGACTCCTCGCCGGAGGCCGCAAGCTCCACATCCCAGCCCTCGGTCTCGAACTCCTCTTTGTAGAGGAGCCTCAGTCCCTCTTCATCATCAACCACGAGAATCTTTTTTTTCATAAAAAACCCCTGACACTGATAACCATTTTCCCCTTCCTGACTCCGGGCTCGCTTCCACCATATCCGCTGTTAGGAGGCTTCGTCCTCCCCTGCCAGGTCCGCGTCCCCATGAGCCTCCGGAAAGTTGAGCGCGAACGTGACCCCAACGCCTGCGTTGTTCTTGACCGAGATAAACCCATGGTGCCTGGTTACTATCGAGTTCGCAATAGGCAACCCCAGCCCCGTGCCACTGCTCTTGGTCGTGAAAAAAGGATTGAAGATGTTCTTTATGTTCTCCGGGTCTATGCCGCCGCCGCTGTCCGTCAGCGTAGCCACCACGTGGCCTTGCTCCCTACCGGTGCGAACGGTCAGGGTGCCCCCGGCATCCATGGACTGTATCGCATTGGCGATAAGGTTGTCAAAAGCAATCTTCAACTGGTCCCTGTCGGCGAGCAACGGCAGGGGCCCGACGTGCAGGTCCATTATCAAGCTGATGCCGTGCGAGAAAAAATCCTCGTTGAAGTACCCGAGCGCCTCCTCCATTATCGCGTTGAGGTCGTCGACGACGAACTCCGCCGGGGTGTCCTTCAGAAACCGGACCATCCCGTTCATGAGCTTTTCGAGCCGGGCGGTCTCCTTCTCTATCTGCTCGACGTACACCATCACCGGGCTCGAGGGGTCTATCTTCTTCTTCAGCCGCCCGGTAAAGCCGCTTATGCTTATAAGCGGGCTCCTTATCTCGTGTGCGAGGGTCGAGGCCATGTCCGCCAGCATCAGGAGCTTCTCCGAGCTTGCCAGCCGCACCTTGAGCTCCGCCGCCTCCTTGCGCAGCGCCGCACAGCTCGTCCTCAGCTCCGCGCATCGCAGCCCCACCGTAAGCTCTTTGGCTGCCGCGCCGAGCGCGCGCTTTACGCCGGGTGTGAACCTGCCCTTCCTCGTCTTGATATAGAGCACGCCCAGCAACGATACGCTGTCGGCCAGAGGGTACGCGAGCGCGCCGTGGAAACCCGCGAGCCCTTTGTCACGCCCGCCTCCTGGCAGCGGGGCGCCACCGTCGACGGGGGGCGTGGGCGTATATATCTCAACAGGCCCGTTGCGGCTCATTACGAGCCCGGGCACCCCCTCGTCATCCCGGTACCCGGCAACGCAGTTCGCATCCTCCCCCGCGTGCGCCGCGAGGGTGAAGCGTTGGCCGCCCCTGTCCCAGAGGTATATCGCGCAGCTGTCGAGGGAACATGCATCCGCAAGGAGCCTTACTGCCCCGTCCGGCAGGCCGTCCCCTGGGGTGGCGGCCGTCAACTCCGCCACTTTTTCTATTATATCACAATCCATGACGAACTCCGGGCCGCGCATACGGAGTCACCCGGGTACGGAGACGGGCGCCTGAGAGCTGCCTCAGACCTTGGCGTCCCTCAGGAACTTTGCCGCTTCCTCCGGAGGTGTGGGGTTTATGTAGAAGCCTGAACCCCATTCAAAACCGGCGACCTTGGTCAGCTTTGGTATCAGCTCAAAATGCCAGTGATAGAATTGCGTGGCGCCGTCCTTCACCGGAGCGGCGTGCAGTATGAAGTTGTATGGGGGATAGTTGAGGACCTTGTCGATCCTCTTCAATACGTCGGAAAAGATGAGAGAGAGGTTCTCGTAGTGGTGTTTCTGGCAGTTCTCGAAGTTGGACTCGTGCACCTTCGGGAGTATCCATATCTCGAAAGGGGCCTTGGGCGCGTAAGGGGAGATGGCGATAAAGTCGCGGTTCTCTGCCACGACCCTCGTGCCCTGCATTATCTCCTGCCGTATGATGTCGCAAAAGACGCATCTCTCCTTGAAGTTATAGTACTCGAGCGCGCCGTCGAGCTCCTCGGCGACCCTCTTGGGGATGATGGGCAGGGCGATAAGCTGGGAATGGCTATGTTCGAGAGAGGCGCCGGCGGCCTCCCCGTGGTTCTTGAATATGAGTATGTAGCGCAGGCGTGAGTCTTTCTTGAGGTCGATTATCCTGTCCCTGTATGCCCAGAGCACCTCCTCGAACTGACGGTTCGAGATCTTTGAGAGGGTCGCCTTGTGGTCGGGGCTCTCGATTATGACCTCGTGGGCCCCCACGCCGTTCATCTTGTCGTATACGCCGTCGCCCTCCCTGTTCAGGTCTCCCTCGACCTTCAGGGCCGGGTACTTGTTCGGCACCACCCTTATGTGCCAGCCCTTGGAGTTGGGCCCGCCGCCGCCCTTGCGGTAGGCGAGCACCTCGGGCGGGGTCTTGCCCTCGTTGCCGGGACAGAACGGACAGAAACCGACCTTGACCGTAGGCTGTATGGACTCGAACTCCGACGGGCGTTTACCGCGCTCGGTGGAGATTATCACCCATCTTCCGATTATAGGGTCTTTCCTTAACTCGGGCATTATTCACCTTCTCGGAGGTTGAGGGCGGGCTTTCAGGCGAATTTCTGCGGTGCGAGGGGAGGGGATGGAAAAAAGAGGTTCAGACGTTGTTCCGCTGCTTTTCGAACTCTTCCTCTTCCTTCTTGCAGTCGATGCAGCAGGTGGTCACGGGCCGCACCTCGAGCCTCTTCTCCCCTATCTTCTCTCCGCAAAGCTCGCATATGCCGTACGAGCCGTCGTCTATCCTCTTAATGGCCTCGTTTATCTTGCTTATGAGCTTGCGCTCCCTGTCCTTGACCCTTAAAAGGAAGTTCCTGTCGGTCTCGAGGGACGCCCTGTCGCCAGGGTCTGGGAAGTTGTCCTCCTTCGACTCGCTCATCCCGCTTACGGCCCTCCCGGCCTCGCTCAGGAGGTCCTCGAGCTTTCCGTGCAGAAGTTCTCTGAAGTGCTCTAGGCTTTCTTTCTTCATAATCTCAGAGTATAACCGAAAAACATCTTCCGTGTAAACAACAAATTGCCTTGACGCCGGGTCCGCCTACTCCCGCGTGAACTCCCCGCTCTTGCCCCCGGACTTCCTTACAAGCATTATGCCGGTAAGGGTCATGCCCTTATCGGCCGCCTTGCACATATCGTATATGGTGAGCGCGGCCACGGAGACGGCCGTAAGCGCCTCCATCTCCACGCCGGTCTTAGAGGCTACTCTGGCCGTGGCCTTTATGTCCACGGCCGGCGGCTCCTCGACCGTGGCGAACTCCACCTCAACACTCGTGATGTTCAGCGGATGGCACAGAGGTATCAGCTCCGAGGTCTTCTTGGCGGCCATGATGCCGGCCACGCGGGCGACCCCGAGCACGTCCCCCTTCTTGACCTCGTTGGCGAGTATCAGGGCCAGGGTCTCCTTCTTCATCAGCACCCTGCCCCGGGCCTCGGCCACCCTCTCGGTCACGTCCTTGCCGGTGACGTCCACCATCCGGGCCTTTCCCCCCTCGTCTACGTGCGTAAGTCCCATCTCAGTCCTTCCGTTTTTCAGTTGGCCGGCGCGGCGCCCGGCTCATCCGCCTTCTGTGCCTCTGCCGGAGCGGGCGGCACTATCTCTTCGGCGGGCACCTCTATGATGCGCCCGTTGCGAACGGTCAGCAGGAACAGCCTCTTGACGGCCTCTCCATGCCTGTCATAGCTCATCTCGCCCTCGGCGCCGGCAAAGCCGCGGAGCCTGAACAGCCTGTCCTTGAGCGCCGCCCTGTCGACAGTGGAGCCCTTGAGGACGGCCATGACGCTCAATGCCGCGTCGTAGGCCTGCGCCTCGAGCACGCCGGGGTCCTTGCCGAAGGTGTCGTGGTACTTCCTTATGAACTCCCCGGTGCCGGGCCTGTCGCTGTCCGGGAAAAAACCGTCGACGAACACGGCGTCCTCGACGTTCCTGCCGCCGAGAGCGACAAGCCTCGGGGAGTTCCAGCCGTTGGCCCCGAGGAGCTTTACGTCCTTTATGTCGTAGTATTCGAGGTACGGGGCGATAAGGCCCACGGTCTCGGCGTAGTCGGGTATGAAGAGCGCGTCTATATCCACCGTCCGGGTGAACTGCTTTATGAGCCTGCGCCCCTCGCGCCTCTGCTCTATCTCTATGCCGAAAAGCCTCTTTATCACCTCTCCGAAGTTGGTGGAGCCCGGCGTGTACGAGGACGCCCTTACCACCTCGCCGCCCCGCACGCTCACCTCCTTCTCGAAGAACCTCGCAAGCTCTATGCCGTAGTTGTTCTCCGGGTAGAGTATGGCGAAGTTCTTTTTGCCGACCGTCGTGGCGTATTCGGCCACGGAGGCCGCCTGCGCCGACGGGGTCATGAAGTTCCTGAAGACGTAGTCCCCTGCCCCGGTTATCCCGTCCTTCTGGGAGAGCGTAACGATGGGTATGCTCCTGCGCTGCGCGTACCTGGCCGCCTCAGTAGCCGTGGAGCTCATGAGAGGGCCGATGAGCGCGCCCACCCTGTCGTTGCCGGAAAGCCCGTCGACCGCGCCCTCGACGAAGGCCGGCTCGCTCACGTCGCGAACCATGACCTCCACCGGCTCGCCCGTGGCGGCGCCGAAGACGTCCGCGGCCAGCAATATGCCCCCCAGGGCCGCCTCCCCGAACTGGGCGTAGTCGCCCTTCAACGGCAGGAGCACGCCTATGGCGGTGGAGTCCGGAGCGGCGTCCACTCCGTAGGAAGCGGTCTTGATCTCCTTGAGAAGGAGCGTGGCCCTGGCCCTCAGCTCCACCGGGGCCGCCGCGTCAGACGAGACCGGCTCTAGCTCCGAGCGCGCCTCCTTCAGGCGGCCCGTCCTGTACATCACGCTGCCGAGCTCATAGAGGGCGTCGTACTTGTACCTGCTCTCCGGGAAATCGAAGATTATGCGCCGGCAGGCCTCGGCGGCCTTCGCGTAGTCCCTGTCCCGCGAGTATATGCGCGCAAGCGTGAGCAGGGCCTCGTCCACCGAGGGCTCGTTCGCGTTGTTGCGCACGAAGGACTCGAGCCTCGATACGTTCTGCTCCGTCGGGCCGTTCGTCTCCAGGGACTCGTATATCTCCACAAGCTCATCGCCCCTGTCGGAGAGCGAGAAGAGCCACGCCCGGCTCGGGGTGGCCGCAAGGGTAAAGAGCAGGCAGAGCGCCAGGACCTTCCATTTCATTCGAATATTTCCTTGACCCTCGAGAAGAAGTTCTTGCCGCCGGAGGTGCCCTCTTCGCCGCTTATCTGCGCGAACTCCTCGAGTAGCTCCTTCTGGCGCCTGGTAAGCTTCGTGGGGACCTCCACCTTTATCACCACCTGCTCGTCTCCACGCCTGCCGGTGCGCAAGGAGGCTATGCCCTTGCCCTTGAGCCTGAAGACCTTGCCGGACTGCGTGCCGTGGGGTATCTTCAGCTTCACGAGCCCCTCGATGGAAGGCACCTCTATCTCCGCGCCGAGGGCGGCCTGCGTAAAGCTTATCGGCACCTCGCAGATGATATCGTCGTGCTCCCTGCGGAAGAACTCGTGAGGGGCTACCGAGAGGACCACGTAGAGGTCCCCCGGAGGGCCTCCCCTCTCGCCGGGCTCACCCTCGCCCATAATCCTCAGGCGCGAGCCCGCGTCCACGCCCGGCGGCACCTTGACCTTTATCGTCTTCCTGACCCTGACCTTGCCCATGCCGGAGCACTCCGCGCACGGTTCCTTTATGACCGTGCCCTTGCCGGAGCAGGCGGGACACGGGCGCGCTATGCTGAAAAACCCCTGTTGGAACCTTACCTGTCCGGCCCCGTTGCACGTTGAGCACTGCACGGGCGAGGTGCCCGGCCTGGCCCCTGAGCCGGAGCAGTTCTTGCAGGTCGCGGACCTCGGTATGTCAACGCTCTTCTCGGTGCCGAAGGCCGCCTCCTCGAAGGTTATCTCGAGGTCGTAGCGCAAGTCCACGCCCGCCTCCGGGCCCGGCCCCCTCCTCCTGCCGCCGGCGCCGAAGAACTCGGAGAAGACGTCCCCGAAGAGGTCCTGGAAGTCCGAGCCGAAGCCCGTCTCCCTGTAACCCGGCCCGGGGCCCCCTGGCCCGGCCCCGACGTAGCCGAAACGGTCGTACTGCGCCCGCTTGTCCGGGTCCTTCAAGACCTCGTAGGCCTCGTTTATCTCCTTGAACTTCTCCTCTACTTCCCTGGCGCCCTTGTGCTTGTCCGGGTGGAACTCGTGGGCAAGCCTCCGGAAGGCCTTCTTTATCTCGTCGGCGTCCGCGTCCCTGCCGACACCGAGGATGCCGTAGTAATCCTTTTCACTCATTAAAAAGTAACCTGCCTTTTTTATTTTTAGATCTTCAGCAGGTTGTTGAAGACAGCCTGCCAAAACAATACTTGGACGGATTCATTCCGGCCAAACCTTAGTTGAAAAAGCAATGGGCGGACTTTTTCAACACCCTGTCAGCCCCGGCTAATGCGCCGGGTCGCCGTGGGCGCGGGCCACGGCGACCATCGCCGGGCGCACGAGCTTGCCCTTCAGGTAGTACCCCTTCTGGAAGACCTCGACCACCGTGCCCGGCTCCGCGTCCGCGCTCTCGGTCTCGCTTATGGCGTGGTGCAGCCCCGGGTCGAACCTCTGGCCGAGGGCGTCCACCTCCTCGAGGCCGAACTTCCTGAGCACCCCGAACATCTGGTCTATTATGAGCTTTATGCCGTCCCTTACGGAGCCGCTCCCGCCGTCCCCGTCGGCGTGCGCGAGCGCCCTCTCGAAGTTGTCGAGCACGGGCAGGAGCTCCGAGATAAGGGTCTCGTTGGCGAAGCACTTCGAGTCCGATATCTCCTTTTGCGCCCTCTTCCTGAAGTTCTCGAGGTCGGCTACCGAACGGAGGTACTTATCGAGGTTGGCCTTCGCCTCCTTCTCCTTGGCCTCAATCTCGCCCTTGAGGCGTTCTATCTCCTGCTCCGGCAGCTCCTGAATGCTGCCCGCCTCCGCGCCCTCTTCCCCTGGCCCCGCGCCTTGCGGCTCCATCTCCTCGTTCTCTTTCATGACTTCCCCGTAAAATTTGGATTTTCCTTCAAAATGCCCACGCCGTTGCTGCGGCTCATCACAAGAGCTTGCTCAGAAGCCCGGCGGTATAGTCGACAAGGGGGATTATCTTCGGATAGTCCATCCTTACGGGCCCCATCACCCCGATGGTGCCGAGCACGGTGCCGCCGCTGGTGTACGGGGCGGTAATGATGCTCAACCCCTCGAACTCCTTTATAGCGCTCTCGGAGCCGAGGTAGATGTGTATGCCTTCGGCCTCGAGGCTCTTGTCGAGTATCTTTACGAGCAGGCTCTTCTCCTCGAAGGCGGAGAAGAGCTTCTTCATGCTCTCGAAGTCGTCCCTGAACTCCGGCTGGTCGAATATGTTGACCTTGCCCTCGACGTACAGGTCGCTCTCCGTGGACGTCCCCTCCTGCTCGAATGCCGCCGCCCCGAGCTTGAGGGCATTGGAGAGCAGCCGGTCGTAGCGGTTCTTGTCGTTCTTCATCTCCTCGACGATCCTTCCACGGAGCTCCCTTACGGTAAGCCCGCCGGCTATCTCGTTGAGGTAGTTCGTTATCCTCTCCATGTCCAGCTTCCCGACCTCCGTGCCGAGCCTTATGAGCCGGGTCTGCACGGCGCCGAAACTCGACTGCAAAACCATCATGAGGGTCGTGGAGTCGAGCACGAGGAAGCTTATCGCCCTTATCAGGAAGTTGTCCTTCCTCGGGACGAACATGAGCCCGGCGCAGCTCGTGAGGGTGGAAAGCGCCTTGGCGGCGTCGGACAGGACGTTGTCCGCCTTCATGAAGCTCTCGAAGCTCTTCTTCAGGAGCTCCTTGTCGATATCGAGCGGCTCATCGAGCCCCTGCAGGCTGTCCACGTACATGCGGAAGCTTTTGTCCGTGGGCACGCGGCCCGCGGAGGTATGGGGCTGGTAGAGAAAGCCCTCGCTCTCGAGCTCCGCCATTATGTAGCGTATGGTGGCGGGGCTGAGGCCGAGGGCGTACTTCGTCGCTATCGCCCTGGAGCTGACCGGCTCGGCGGTGTGTATGTAGTCCTGGACTACGGCGCTTAAAATCTTTCTCGAACGCTCGGACGAAAGGCTCATGGTTTCACCGTAAACGGGCGTTTTCCCCTTCAAAACCCATTAAAAACCCGAATGGAGGGGCCCAAACGGCCCCCTTCGGGTATCCCAAGGGAAGGTCTGGTCCATTCGGACCTTGCGCGGCACATGGTTGCGACGCCATCTTCAATGGCTGTAAGCCATTGAAGATGCAAGAAAAAGAAGGATCGCATCTTCCTCTTTCCTCTCCGAATAATCCAAGGACGGATTATCCAGAGGTATCTTAAAAGATACCAACGGTACAATTCAATGTCAAGGTCTTATAAATCATGGGGAAATGCCGGGCGGACGGTCAGATCATCTCGATGAAAAGCTCGTCGGAGAGGAGCACACCCCTTCCGGTCAGGAAGAGGCCGCCGCCCGAGCTGCGGATAAGCCCCTGCTCCTCGAGGGCCGCGCACCGCTCGAACGCCTCCTCGGGCACGAGGCCGAAGCGCTCCCTGAACTCGTCCGTCCGCAGGCCCCGGCGAAGCATCCTCAGGCCGAGCATCAGGCTCTCGGTCATGGCCTGGCCCCTGTCGAGCACCTCCACTCCTGCCCGTGCCTCCCCCGCCTCCGCTATCCTCCCCATGTACCCTTCCACGGACGCCTCGTTCCAGGTTCTTTTGCCCCACGCGGGGGCGGGGCTGTAGGAGTGCGCGCCTGCCCCGAGGCCTACGTACTCCCCGCCGAGCCAGTACCGGCTGTTGTGCCTGCTCTCGAGGCCGGGCAGCGCCCAGTTGGAGACCTCGTAGTGGACGAAGCCACGGCCGGTGAGAAGGCGGGACGCGTACCGGTACATACGCTCCTCTTGCTCCTCCGAAGGGAGGCCGTCGAGCCTGCCCGCCTCCTTCGCCCTGGTCAGGGTGGTGCCCTCCTCGTACGTGAGCCCGTAGACGGATATGTGCTCTGGGCCGAGCTCGACGGCCCTTGAAAGGGAGGCGGCGAAGCTGCGCTCGCTACCGCCCGGCACGCCGAATATGAGGTCTACGCCGATGTTCTCGAAACCGGCCTTGCGCGCGGCGCAAAAGGCCGATACCGCGCCCCTGGCAGTGTGTATCCTGCCGAGCGTCCTCAGCTCCCCGTCGTCGAGGGACTGGATGCCGAGGCTCAGGCGGTTGCCCCCGGCCTCGACGTAACCGGCAAGCCTCTCCCCGTCCGAGGACTCCGGGTTCGCCTCTATCGTGACCTCGCAGCTTGGGGCGGGCGCGAAGGCGGCCTTTACCGAGGCGATGATGCGCCCGACCGACGCCGGCGAGAAGAGCGACGGCGTGCCGCCGCCGATGTATATGGACTCGAGGAGGCTCGTGGAGGCCGCCTCGCCCCTTTCGATGACGCCACGCAGCTCCCTTTCCAGACACCGGACGTATCCGGCCTCGTCAGGGGCACAGGCGGTGGATGCGAAGTCGCAGTACGGACACCGGGACGCGCAGAAGGGTATGTGGACGTAAACCCCTATCGTGCCGTCTATCTTCTCTCTCTCTCCGTGTATTCCCATATCCTCTTCAATACGTCCTCCGGGCCTATGAGGCCAAGGAGCCTGCCGCCGTCGTCAACGACCGCCAGTGGCCCCCCGCCCCTCCCGGCGCCCCCCTCGCCGCCCCCCTCGGGCGACAGGAGGCGCAAAAGCTCCTTTATGCCCGTCTCCGGGCCGACGGCGGAAAAACCGGTATCCATCACCCGCTCGACGGCCACGGTGCCCATGCCGTGTGCGTCAAGGACGTCCCGGGTCGGGCCCGCCCACGCATCGAGCACGCTTTCGGTCGTAACGACGCCGACCAGCCTCCCGTCCCTGTCGACGACGGGCGCGCAGCCCGAACCCGTGCCGCACAGCAGCCTCAGCGCTCCGAGCAGTGTGTCACCCGGGGCGAGCACCTCCGGGTGGGGCCTCATTATATACGCCGCTATCATCCCTCCCCCTTTACCCGTACCCGGATATTTTACCAGATAAGCGCCCCGGAGCGTAATACCTTTTTGAAGGCCGCCGCACAGGGGCCGGAAATACCGGAAAACCGATAAAAAGCTTGACTTTTCGGGCAAATTACTTAAAATCGTTACTTCCTCGCCACACACTAAATCCTGAAAGCGGAGCAAATTATTATGGACTGGATAAATCTACGCCTGCGAAAGCATCTCCTCCTGATAGTTCTGGTGCTGGCGGCGGCATACTTCATTCTGCCTTCGGGGCTTCTGGCCTCGGAAGGCCATGAGGCCGCAGGGGCCGCCGCAGAGGCGGCGGAACACGGCCCCGGCGTCTCGCTGATATTCGTCTGGATAGCGATACTTCTGATGGCGGCAAAGGTGTCGAGCCTGATAGAACGCGTCGGCCAGCCCGCCGTGCTCGGCGAGCTTCTGATAGGTGTCGTGCTCGGAAGCCTCTACCTCGTCGGCATACAGTTCTTCGAGCCCATCAAATCTAACGAGATAATACACTTCCTCGCGGAGCTCGGCGTCGTCATACTCCTGTTCCAGATAGGGATGGAGTCGAGCGTACAGACGATGCTTAAGGTCGGCGTGCCGTCCTTCCTCGTCGCCTGCGTGGGCGTCATACTCCCGTTCGTCGCCACGACGTACTTCGCCGGCCCGATACTGATGCCGGGGCTTTCGAGTACCGCGTACCTCTTCCTCGGCGCTACGATGACCGCCACCTCGGTCGGCATAACCGCCAGGGTGCTCAAGGACCTCGGCAAATCGGATACCGCCGAGTCGAGGATAATCATAGGCGCGGCGGTCATAGACGACGTGCTCGGCCTCATCATACTCGCCATCGTCTCGGCCATCGTCGTAAAGGGCTCCATCGACGTGGGCTCGCTCTCGATAATAATCGTCAAGGCCGTGGGCTTCCTCGTCGGCTCAATACTGCTCGGCACGTGGCTGGCCCCGAGGATAAGCAGGTTCTTCTCGATGATACACACCGGGCTCGGCATGAAGTTCGCCCTCGTCATATCGTTCGGCCTCGTCTTCGCGTACCTCGCGGCGCTGATGGGGCTGGCGCCCATAGTCGGGGCGTTCGCCGCGGGCCTGATACTCACGCCCGTCTACTTCGACGAGTTCCAGGACCCCCCGTTCGTCGACGACCTGAAGAAGGCCGTGCGCGAGCAACACGTCGACGGCGCCTTCGGTAAAAAGCTCAACCATATCATACACGAGCACTCGCACAGGCACATCGAGGAGCTTGCCGAGCACCTCGGCCACTTCATGATACCGATATTCTTCGTGCTCACCGGCATGCAGGTCAAGCTCGACGCGCTGGCGAACATACAGATAATCCTGATGGCGCTGAGCGTAACCGTCATAGCCATCGTGACGAAGGTGGCCGCCGGATGGTTCGCCGGGAAGGGCGCGAACAAGCTCGCCGTCGGCGTGGGCATGGTCCCGCGCGGAGAGGTCGGCCTGATCTTCGCGAACATGGGCAAGGGCATGGGGGTGATGGACGACGCGGTCTTCTCCGCCATAGTCGTCGTAATCATGCTCACGACGCTCATAACCCCGCCGGTGCTGGCCATCGTGCTGAAAAGGGTAAAATAAAAAGGGGCCCGAAGGCCCCCTCATAAAGGCAGACCCCATACAGGGCCTCACGGAAGTGAGGCCCTGTATTTTTTTATAAAGCCCGCGGGCTTGTAGCTCATCTTCGATTTGCGCAGCCCCGGGTCCCCGAGGTCCTGCTCCCTGTTGATGAACGAGTACCTCTGCGTAAGGAGCGAGGCGAAGGAGAGGTTCACGAACTGCAGGAGCCCCTTGTACCTCTCCAGCCCCTTCTCGAAGTGTATGACGAAGGTGTCCGGGGTAAGCTCCTCGCCGAGGGTGTAGGCGGCGGGCTCGCCCTCCACGTAGTATATCCCGCCGCAGAGCTGGAGCCTCTCGCAGTTCAGGAGCGCCTCTTTTGCGGCCTCGTAGTCGGCATCCGCCCCTGCGCGCCCATCCCTCCACTCGTCGAGCACCCGCAGGGCGTCCTCGATGTATTCGCCAAGCAGCGGCTTGCCGACGTAGTTGTAGTGGCCGGTAAAGAAGTTCACGAGGTTCTTCTTCCTGTGGAACCTGCGCCCGGAGAGCGTGGAGAGGTCCTCGCGCGCATAGAGGTAGTCGAAGTTGTCCCTGTCCTCCTCGACCCTGTACCCGGCCCCCGAAAGAACAGCGGCCTGCGCCTCCGTTACGCACTTCATAAATGAAAAGGCCTCGAAGAGCCCCCGGAGAGACTCCGGGGAGGGCAGGCCGAACGGGAGCATGAAGAAGCTCCGCCCCCCCTGCCCTTCGTCGCTGCCCGTTATGACCACGGGCCCGTCCCTCAATTGCGAGAGCCTGTAGCCGTGCGTCGCGCGAAAGAGATAGATGTTCGCGAAGGTGAACTCCGAGACCCCGTCCCTGCGCTCCCTGAACATCGGGTGGAGCATGGGGCGCGCTTCGATGGTAATCCCGGCGGTATCCGGGTACTCCGGTATCGCAAACGGCAATCTCTCCTCCTCTTGTGCCTGTAACAGTTCCCCTTCAATCCACAACGGCACATTATAACAGCTTTGCCCCCCTCTCAAAACCCTTTCCGGGGCGGCGCGCCACTTTTTTACTGGAAGGGAAGGGAAAAATCTGGCAATATGCACGCATAATGATGAAAGAGCTTATAAAGAGGAACAGGAGCTACAGGAGGTTCTACGAGGACGAGACTATAGACCTCGACTTCCTCAAGGGGCTCGTGGGGCTTGCGCGCCTTTCGGCCTCGTCGGCCAACCTCCAGCCGCTGCGCTACATCCTGTCCAACGATGCGGCGAAGAACTCCCTGATATTCCCGCACCTCGGGTGGGCCGGATACCTGAAGGACTGGCCCGGCCCCTCCGAGGGCGAGCGCCCCGGCGCCTACATCATCGTCCTCGGCGACCTCGACGCCGCAAAGGACTTCGGCTGCGACCACGGCATAGCCGCGCAGTCTATCCTGCTCGGCGCGGTGGAGGCCGGCCTCGGCGGATGCATAATATCCTCCATCGACCGCCCCGGCCTCACAGAGTCCCTCGGCATCCCGCCGCGCTATGAGATACTGCTCGCCATCGCCATCGGCAAGCCCAGAGAGCGTGTGGTCGTCACGGAGGTTGGCCCCGAAGGCGACGTCCGCTACTGGCGCGACGAGCAGGGGGTGCATCACGTGCCGAAGAGAAGACTCGACGCAATAATCCTCGACATATAGCCTGTCTTCGGGCAACACCCGGTCGTTGCGCTTCCTTCCATCCGTTTTTTCCCATATACCGTCGCCCGCGCGCCGGGCAGACCCCCCTTTTTTGTAACCTGTGTCACTGTATCTTCTTCACATACCTGATATAAAGGGGCTGTGTGAACTTCTATCGAAAGGGGGTACGAAGACCGTGAAGAGACTTAAAGGTTTAGCCATTGTATCGTCCCTGCTCATGTTCGTCGCCGTTACGGCGCTGCCCGCCGCCGCGCAGATGAGCACCGTCTACGGTACCGTCTACATCGGCAATCACGACAGGAACAGACACGACAAGCGCACCAAGCACCACTTCAACGCCCCCGTGCCCGGAGAAGGGGTAATCGTCATAAGGAGCACAGCGGCCGGGACTCACGAGAAGCCGGACCACCATCGTCACGAAGGCGATGACTCCGACAAGGACAGGTCTTTCAGAAAAGTAAAGATAGAGCTCAACGGCGAAGAGGTCGCGGAGCAGAGGCGCTTTAAAAAAGGCGTCGAGGAGCTCAGGTACGACGTGGACCTCCTTGCCAGCAACACCATGAAGGTGAAGGTGAAGGGCTGCAACGAGTGCTCGCTCGAGCTCTCGGTGCTCGGTCAGGCCCAGGCACCCGCCCCGCCTCTCTCCCCGGTGACGGCAATCCCGGTGCCTCCGCCGCTGCTGCCGATGTAGCCGGAGAGCTCGTAACGGTCTCGGTCTCAAGGAGATGCGGTACAATCCGCCAATAAACACGTAGCACATCATACACAGCCTTCCATTAATGTACGGGGCTGAAGACGGCCCCGGCAGTCACCAGCAATTTTGTCCCCGCCGCTCGGGCCTTGCACCAACCACCGCGGTGCAAGGCCTGACCCACCTTTCCGAAACAAAGCCGCCTTCGAGACCCCGCACGGACGGGGTGTTTTTTTGTCCCCGCCGGCCCCTCGCCGCTGGAGGAGGCCGCGCGGAACCCCCGTAGAACACCGACGAAATGCCCCTTGCGCCCTTCGTTTCGATGGGCGGGAGTGACCACGGTTACATAAAAAAACGGGCCTCTCACGTATACTATAATCAACGGGTTCCGGTCTATCCGGGAGCCCGGCCCAAAGCATGAAGAAACGAACGAAGGAGGTGGAGAATGGACATTGAACGCGTCATCGAGGACGGCATAGAGCTTGCGCGGAACGGCCGCCATGAGGAGGCCCTCGGCATATTCGAGCAGGACCTCTGCTTCACGCAGCACCCGACCGCCATGTCGTACTACGCCGTATGCCTTGCCAGCGTCGAGGGCAATTACGACAAGGCCATCTCGCTCTGTCTCATGGCGGCTGAAAAGGAGTTCTACAACCCCGAGATATACCTCAACCTCGGGAGGGTCTTCATCCTGAACGGCCAGAAATCGGTCGCCGTAAGGGCCTTCAGGAAGGGGCTCAAGTACGACAACTCGAACATGAGGCTCCTTGGCGAGATGAAAAATCTCGGCGTGAGGAGAAAACCGGTGCTGACCTTCCTTCCGAGGCAGAACATAGTCAACCGGTACCTCGGGAGGCTCGCCGTAAGGATGGCCTGAGAAGACGGCCAGCCCCGTACTCAAGGAATCGTCCGGAACATACCTCCGAAACCTCAAAGACCTCTGTGAAGATGAAAGACCCCCGCCGAAAGCGGGGGTCTTTGCGTTGGGGATAAGGTCTTTAGAGGCCTTACTGCAGCCTCAGCGTACTGTCGAGCACTCTGTCGTCCGGGCCGTACCTGATGCTCAGGTGTCCCGTCTCGTCGATGCAGAAGGTGACGAGCACGTCGCTGCCGATGGGCTCGTCGAAGGGGATGGTGACCCCCTTGAGGGCGTCCAGGGCGAGGTTGCCGCCGTTGTGCTTGAGCTCCTGCTTGAGGAACTCTATGCCCGACTCCATGACCCATACCCTCGTCAGCATGCTCTCCGGCACCTCGAAGAGCTCGAGGTATATCTCCTTCTGCTCTCCGAGCCTGCGGGCGGGCGTAAGCCTGTAGGTCTTCTCGAAGGGCAGCGTCTCGCCCTTCTCCAGGACTATGGAGAACGAGTGCGTCACGTCCTTTCCCTCCACCGTATAGCGCAGCGCGTACGCCATGCCGAGATGCCTGTCGGTTATGTCCCTCGTGCCGTAGAGCGCGGCACCGAGCCCGACCGCCGAGAGCGGGCTGTGGTCGTATATGCGGTTCTCGGCCCGCAGCTCCGGGAATATGTCGGCGATCTTCTCCTTGAACGACGGTATCTGCGACGAGCCCCCGGTAAGGAGCACCGCCTCTATCCTGTCCTTCTTCACCCCGACCTTCTCGGCCCTCTTGAGCACGTATATCACCGTGCGGTCTATGAACCTGTAGAAGTCGTGCCTGTCGAGCACCTCTTCGAGCTCATCCCTCGATACGGTGCATACCTTGCGCCCCTCCCACTCGAAGGGGACCTCGTTGGAACGGGACAGGTCTATCTTTATCTTCTCCGCGGCGTATATGAGCGCGGACGGGATCTTCTCTTTCGCGATGGACGCCTTCTCGGCCAGGTACTCGGCAAGCCACACGTCGATGTCGTAGCCCCCGAGTATCTGCGCCCTCTCCGGCTTGGCGACTATGTGCAGCTCGTTTATGTTGAGGCGCAGCACCATGGTATTGAGCGTGCTGCCGCCGAAGTCTATGACCATGATGAGCCTGTCGGTGCGGTCGACGACCTCGTAGCCCACGGCGGCGGCCAGCGGCTCCTCAATGAACTCTACCTTCGTGCCCTTCTTTACCGACTTCAAGGCTATCTCCCGCATCGTCTCCCTGTAGTCCCTGTACCCCACCGGCACGGTGATGTAGATGGTGTCGGCCAGGTTCCTGGGCAGGAGCGAGAACCACCCGGAGGAGCCCTGCGTGGCCTTCTTGAGGTGCGCGTAGAGCACCTTGAAGAACCTCTCCATGTGCGCCCTGCCATTCGGGTTGCCCTCGAGCAGCATCTGCTTTATGTTGACTACCGGGTTCTCCTCGTTGACCTCCATGCCGATGGTATTGGTCTCGGCGCCAAGGACCGTGGGCACTATGTGCATCCTCTCGAACTGCTTCGAGATGGGGGCGAGGGCGACGAAGTCCGGGCCAGCGTCTCCCCTCCTCCTCATGATGACCGTGTTCGTGGCCCCGAGGTCTATGGATATGCAGTCCGCCGCCGCCTGCTCCTTCCTGTGTATGTAGTGCTCCTTGCCCTCGGTGTGCACCTCGGATACGAACTCCGGCCTGCAGACCTCCCTGCCGTGGAAGGTGTTCTCCAGCGACGTGAGGTGGTCCACGACCTTCTTTACCGAATCCCGGAGGTTCCTGGGCTGTATCCATACGTGGGTGTAGGGCTTGAGTATCTCTACGAACCGGGTGTCGTTCAGGCGGGTGGCGAACTTCTCTATCTCTGTGGATAGTATCGAGGCGTACTTCTCGCGGGAGAACCTCTTCTTCTTCGACTCCTTTATGCCGAGCTCCTCGGCGGAGAGTATGTAGTCCACCACGTCGAGGACCTCCATGTCTCCCATCCACTTCTTTACGGTGAAGAAGGCGAGGGCCTGGCCGAGTATCTCCTGAAGGAGGGGGAAGAAGTCCGGGGTCTTGGGTACGAGCTGGACCATGTCGAGCAGCGCCCGCTGCCTGGCGAACGGGTCGCGCGTGGCCACGGATGCGTTGTACGCCTCGGTGAGCGCGCGCTTGTACAGGCCGGCGTACTCGGCATCGTCCGCGGGCAGCTCCCCGGCTATGTGCTGCAGGGCGTACCTGCGGTAGAACGGCTCGGTTATGACGAGGGCCGCGTCTATGGCAAGCCCGATGGCCTCCTTGTAGAGCTCGACGAAAGCCCCCTCCTTCGGCATCCGCTTGGCTATTCCAAGGAAGGTGTACCGCCTGTAGAACGCCTCGTCGAGCGATTTGGGCAGGTCTTTGGCTATGGCCTCCAGCGAGACCGGGGCGAACCTCGGGGCGTCCGGAAGGCCGAGCGCGAGCCTGCAGGCGCGCAACCTGTGCGCCTGCAGCTCCGGTGTGGCGGGAATCACCTCCGCAAGACGGATGAGCTCGGTTATCCTCTGGTGGTGGGATTCGAGCGCGTCGGCGGCCGTTACCGCGGCCTCGGCCACGGCAAGATAGAATGGGCGGAAGGCCTCGGTGGTGGGCACCTCCCTGACCAGATCGAGGGTGGCCGTGCGCCTTTCCACGGGGTCCTCTATCCTGTCGAGCAGAGAGAACGCGAGCTTGTACAAAGGCAGCGACTCGGGTGACTTGGGCAGCCCCCTCGCTATCTGCACGAGGGAGAACCGGCCGCCGGCCCCGTCTTTGCCGTCCCTTATCTCGTAAAGGGCCTTTCTAAGGCTCTCCAGATCGTTCATCTCTATAGGTCGCTTGAAAGGGGTATCTGGCTGAAACCCGTCTCCGTTATCACGCCGTCCCTGCCGATGGTCAGTTCGACCTTGCCCGGCATCCGGAAGTCCTCCATGCGATAACGGCTCGTAAGGAAGTGGAGCTCCTGGTTCGAGGAGCCCCTCGCCAGAAGCGTCGGCTCGGTCCTTGCCTCCTCATAACCGCCGTCGATGAGCACGTCGATATCCTCGAGGCAGGCGCGCGCCGCGCCAGCGGCCGGAAGCTCGGAGAGGACGAAGCCCGTGTACACGACGGTGGAAAGCCCTTTCTCGCGCGCGGCGCCGAGAAGGGATGAAAGCCCGCGGGGCTGGGCGAAAGGCTCCCCCCCGCTTACGGTTATGCCCTCGATGCCGGCCTTCGGCAGCCTGTCGAGTATCTGCGCCGCGGTGAGGAGCTCTCCGGGCCCGAAGGCATGGGTCTCCGGGTTGAAGCACCCGGGGCAGTTGCGCGAACACCCCTGAAAGAAGACCACCATCCTGGCGCCCGGGCCGTTTACCAGCGAGCAGGGGATTATGGCGTGTATGTTGATGAGGTCGGCCACCGCCTTCAGCTCTCCGTGTCTATCTTTACCCTGACGGTGCTGTCGAGGTCGTCCTTCTCGGTGAAGCTCTCCACCTCTCCGAGCAACCTCGAAAGGTGCTCGGCGACCTCCTTGCAGTCCTTGTAGATGCTCGAGTCGACCTCTACCTTCCCGTCCCTCGTTATCCTTATCCTTATCTGCCTGTCCATCGTCCACTCCTGCGCCCCGGGCGTCTAACCCTTGAGCAGTATCTTTATCTCGCCTTCGGTCTCGACCTCGCGGGCTATCTCGAAGTCGAGGGGAAGGTTGTCCTTTATGGACTCGAGCGCGTATGCCTGCTTGAGCCTGTCCGAGAACCTGTTGACGACGCGGTTGTCACCCCCGACCTGATAGTTGCCGGTCTTCTCCTTCGTGATGTTGAGGATGTCCCCGTCCCTGTCGACCTCTATGGTCTCCTTCTTCTCCACATGCACGAAGCTCGTTATCTCGCCCTTCTTCTTGAGCTCCTCGAGGGCGCAGATGATGTACTTCCTGCTGTTAAGCTGTGTTTTTATGACCGTATAGAAAGACATGCTCGCCTCCGTTGTGAATGGTTGCCGACGCCGTGTGCGGCCACGAGCGCCCACGGCCCGCCGCCCCGCCGTCAGCTCAGGGGGTTCTCCCTGAAGAACCTTCCAAGGGCGTCGCCGTTCATGAGGACGTCCTTCATGAGCCTCTCGACCAGAGCGAGGAGCACGTCCTTGTTCCGGGAGATGACCTCGGAGGATAGCTCCTTGGCGTTGTCGA
This sequence comes from Thermodesulfobacteriota bacterium, assembly GCA_046757705.1. Classification (GTDB taxonomy): domain Bacteria; phylum Desulfobacterota; class GWC2-55-46; order GWC2-55-46; family GWC2-55-46; genus JBHHYT01. The sequence goes on along the minus strand of JBHHYT010000031.1, from coordinate 2,281 downwards.
TAATCTTCTGTATGTCGTCGAGCACCTCGGTGCCGGAGGTGAGCGCGTAGTCCTGGAGCACCACGAGGCTCTTGTTCTTCATCATCTCGCCGAAGCCGTACTCCACGACCATCCTGCGGGCGATGCCCGTAGCCTGTATGAGGTCGTGGGAAGCCCCGACGGTCTTGGCCTCCATGCCGCATATCTCGTCCTCGGCGACCATGCCGCCGAGTATGACGCTTATCTCCTTTTCGAGATCCTTCTTCGTAAAGGTCGTCCTTATCGCCTCGTCGAGAGGGACGTAGACGCTGTAGTCCTTGTAGTTGTCGACGCTTATGAAGGCGGGGGTCTTGTTGAAGTGGTGCTTCATCAGCACCGAATGGCCCGCCTCGTGTATGGCGATGTTGCGCTTCTCGGTGTCGGTGAGCATCTCCGCCCTCTGGTGGAAGAGGGACTGGGAGGCGGGGCGCGCCCTCTGGTGGCTCCACCTTCTAAGCTCCTCTATCTCCTCCTTCTTCAGTACGGAGAGCGGGGTTATGTTCCTTATGGACGTGAGCAACGTCTCCTGCGTAACGTCGAGCGCGAGCAGGCCGTCTATAAGCTCCTCCGCCTCCTTGGAGTTCTCGCCCCCGTGGATGTTGTTGAAGGTGGTCACGACGGCGTCCTTTACCGCCTGCTCTATCTCCGCGCCGGTATAGCCCTGGCTGTTCTGCGCGAGCTCCCGCAGCGAGAGCCTGCTCATGTTCTGCACCCTGCGCTCGAGGTGTATCCTGAATATCTCTTCCCTCTCCTCCTCGCTCGGCAGGTCCACGAAGAAGACCTCGTCGTAGCGGCCCTTCCTCCACAGCTCCGGGGGCAGGTTCTTGGGGTCGTTGGCGGTGGATATGACGAAGACCGGGTTCTCCTTCTCCTGAAGCCACGTTATGAACGTCCCGAAGACCCTCATCTGCGTGCCTGAGTCGCCCTGATAGCCCCCTATGCCGCCGAACGCCTTGTCTATCTCATCTATCCACAGTATGCACGGGCTTACGGCCTCGGCAAGCTGTATGCACCTTCTTATGTTCTTCTCGGACTCGCCGACGGTAGAGCCGAAGAGGCGCCCCACGTCCATCCTCAGTAGCGGGAGGTTCCAGATGCCCGCCAGCGCCTTGCAGCACAGGCTCTTGCCGGAGCCAGGCACGCCTATGAGCAACAGCCCCTTGGGAATGTCGAGGCCGAGGGTCTCTATCTTGTCACGGCTCAGGCGGAAGACGTGCTCCCTCTCCACGAACCACTTCTTTATCTCCGAGAGGCCGCCGATGTGTTCGATCATCTCCTTGTGGGGGTAGTAATCGAGTATCCTCTGTTTCCGGATAATCTGCTGTTTCTCGTCCTGTATGTACGAGATGCACTCCTCGTTCAACGAACCGTTGTTCATGCTTATCGCCTTGCGTATGACGCGGCGTATGTTGTCCATGGAAAGCCCCTGCAGGGACTTGTACAGGATGGAGCGCGTGCTGGCGTGCCACTTCTCCGGGATGAGATGGCCGTATGTCCTCGAGACCATCTCGGCTATCTCCTCGTAGTCGGGCAGCGACAGCTCGAGGACGACTATGTCCTCCTCAAGCTCCGGCGGTATCTCGCCCAATGTGGGAGAGAGGATGCAGATGGTGTTCAGGGTATGCCGGTCCTCTATGGCCGCAGGAAGGTCGCGGAACCTTCTGAGGAACTCGTGCGAGTTGAAGTAAGTGGCTATATCCTTTAACAAAAATAGGTTGCTGCTGTTCTCGGCCCTGTTTATCTTGTCCTCTATGGTCGTGAGTATCTTCTCCCTGCCGATGGGCTCCCTCTTCTTCCTCTCGCCGCCGTAGAGGCCGCGTGAGACGGACCATGACCAGAAGATGGTCTGCATGGACTCGCTCAGGCTCTCGACTATCCGCTCGACCCTGCGCTCCTCGAAGGATACGAGCCAGAGGATGGGATATCTCGCCTCAACATGTATCTTTATCTCATTTTCAAAGTCTCTAGCATTCATTGGCAACTACCTTTTTAATTTAAGTATATCATATACAATCTTTACTTTAAAACGAAAAACCCCCGAAAACAGGGCGAAAAGGGCGCCCCGGCTCAGGACGGGCCGGCCCAGCCGCACCCTCCGCGCAAGGGGCCGTGAAAACGGTTCTCACATAAGAATCGGGGATAATTGAGATTTTAGCATAGATTCCCGAAAGTCCAACAGAAAAAAAGGCCGCTGCGCCCGCCGGGCGCAGCGGCCGCGCATCTCCCTGGCGGCATCAGGCGCGCCTGCGATGGCGGATGAACT
>JBHHYT010000030.1:0-23915 GCA_046757705.1 Thermodesulfobacteriota bacterium | reverse complement strand
GATTGGCACGGTGGGGTAGGGATCAAGGGGCAACGGGGCAGCGGGGGCAGGAGGGTTGCGGGGTAACCGGGCAGCAGGGTGGAGGGGTGGTTTCCCGGGGGGTGTGCTGTCGGGGGATTGGGTTGCCTTGGGGGTGCAGGGTTGGCCGTGGTATATCGTTCATCCCGGTCTTAGTCCGCGGGGTGGCGGGTTTTTTCGGCCTTTTAGGTAAAATCGATCTGGTTCCGGCCTGACGGCGGGCCTGTTCTCTCAAAGCGGCATTCGGACGGGGACCTCTTCTCTCTTAAGTGAACCGCACATCCCGTCCTTCCTGTCTTGCGCCGCTTGGGCCCGCACCCGCCTTTTCCCTCTTTGAACGGCCCCGCATGACTCCGTCTTTTTACGAAGTTTTCTCTTTATTCCTTGACGTACCCCCTTTTACAAAATAAAATAACGTGTTAGCATGTCACCGTGCCTCTTCAGGGCCGGGTATACCTTTGCCTGAAGGGACTGCCGTGAAAAATAATGGAGGTTCGTGCAGCATGAACATTTGCGTCATCGGCACAGGCTATGTAGGGCTCGTCACGGGCACCTGCTTTGCTGATTTCGGGGTCCACGTCTCCTGCGTGGACAAGGACTCGTCCAAGATAGAGATGCTCAATCGGGGGGAGATACCCATATTCGAGCCCGGCCTCAAGGAGCTTGTAGACAAGAACAGCGCCGAGGGCAGGCTCACCTTTACCACCGACCTCGGAGAGGCGATAAAGAGCTCGCTGGTCATCTTCATCGCCGTCGGTACGCCCCCCAAGGGGGACGGCTCCGCCGACCTGCGCTACATAGAGGAGGTCGCCCGCACCATCGCCGCCAACCTCAACGGCTACAAGGTAGTGGTCACAAAGAGCACCGTGCCTGTCGGTACCGGCAGCCTGATAGAGAGGATAATAGCCGAGGAGCAGGGCGGAGACCATAAGTTCGACGTGGTCTCGAACCCGGAGTTCCTCAGGGAAGGTTCCGCCGTGGAGGACTTCATGAGGCCGAACCGTGTCGCCATAGGCGCGCGCTCCCCGCAGGCCGTAGCCATCCTGAAAGACCTCTACTCGCCGTTGTACCTCCTTGAGACGCCGTTCGTGGTGACCGACATCGAGACGGCGGAGCTCATAAAGTACGCCTCGAACGCCTTTCTCGCCACAAAGATATCGTTCATAAACGAGGTCGCCAACCTCTGTGAGAGGGTCGGCGCGGACGTGAGCATGGTCGCCAGGGGCATGGGGCTCGACCAAAGGATAGGCACCAAGTTCCTCCACCCGGGCCCCGGCTACGGCGGCTCGTGCTTCCCCAAGGACACGACGGCGATAACCAGCATAGCCCGCAGCCACGGCTACACCTTCAGCATCGTAGAGGCTGTGGTGGAGGTTAACGCCCGCCAGAGGCTGCTGATGATAGAGAAGATTAAAAAGCTCGTGGGCGAGCTTCGCGGCAAGACCATAGGCGCTCTCGGCCTCGCCTTCAAGCCCAATACCGACGACATCCGCGAGTCCCCGGCCATGGACATCATCAGGGCCCTTATCGATGAGGGAGCTGCCGTGAAGGCGTACGACCCGGCGTCGATGGCGGGCGCATCTAAGGTGCTCCCGGAGGTGACGTACTGCAAGGATACCTACGAGGCGGCCGAAGGCGCCGACGCGCTTGTGATACTTACCGAGTGGAACCAGTTCAGGAAACTCGACCTGCCGCGCATAAAGGGCCTGCTCAGGAGCCCCAGTGTCGTGGACCTGCGCAACATCTACGACCCCGCGGCCATGCGGGACCTCGGCTTCGAGTACACCTCGGTTGGCAGGATAGACCCCGGTACGGGGCGCCCCGGCGCAACTGGGCTCGCCACCCCGGCAAAGACCACGGGCGCCGGCTGATAAAGGGCGTTTTTTAGGGGCCGCCTCCCAGAAATGTATTGACTACCCGGGCCCCAGGATGTATACCATAAGAAGGTGGCCGGTTGAAGATACTCAAAGACGATAGGGGCGCCGTAAGCTTAAAGGCCCTGATCTGGATAATCATAATCTTCTCCGCCCTGTACGCGGCGTACAAGTTCGTACCCCCGGCCGTAGGCTTCTACATGATAAAGACCGAGGTCGAGGACGAGACGAAGATAGCGCACATGTATAACGACAGGGAGCTCACCGGCAGGATAATGAAGAAGGCCGAGCTCTGGGACGTGCCTCTGGACAGGGATAACATCGAGATAGACAGGCGCAGGTCGAGTATCAGCATCTCCGTGCAGTACTCGGTGACACTCTCGTTCATCGGCGGATACACCATGGTTAAGGACTACGACATAGAGGTGACTCGACCATTGAAAGAGACGGGCAGCTCGATGTACTGAGCGCGGCTGCAACCGGCACGCGCATAATCGGACACAGAAACACCCTTTAATTTTAATCCCGAGAGGTTAAAAAGGGGAGCTGAAGTGACGCTGGAAAAATTATATAAAAGGAATCATCCCATACCTCACGCCAGAAGGGCGTAGAGGTATTTTTTTTGCCTGGCGAAACGGGGGCTTGCGCTCAACCAGTTGTTTTTCAAGCTTTTTATTTGGACAGGAAGATATGAAGAACTCGGTCGTGATGGACGAAAAAGGGATAGACCGGGCGATAGCCCGGATAGCCCACGAGATAATCGAGCGCAACAGGGGCACCGGGGGGCTCGTAATCCTCGGCATCCCCACGAGGGGCTACCAGCTCGCCCTCAGGCTCGCCGCCCGGATAGAGGAGATAGAGGGCGTGGGGCTGCCGGTCGGCGCCGTGGACGCGACCCTGTACAGGGACGACCTCGGCATAAAGAAGGACCAGCCTTCGCTCAAGAAGATGGACATACCGATATCCATAGACGGCAAGGTCGTGATAATGGTAGACGACGTGCTCTTCACCGGACGCACCATCAGGGCGGCGATGAACGCGCTGATGGACTTTGGCCGGCCCCATTCCATCCAGCTCGCCATACTCGTGGACAGGGGGCACAGGGAGCTACCCATAAAGGCCGACTACATAGGCAAGAACATCCCGACATCCGCGACAGAGGGCGTAAAGGTGCGCCTCAAGGAGGTGGACGGGGAGAGCTGCGTGACCGTCGTGCCGGTAAGCAGCAGGGTGGAGTAAGCGGAGATGAGCCTTAATCGTAAAGACATACTCGGCATCGAGGAGCTCGACGCCGAGGAAATACGCCTCATACTCTCCACCGCCGCCTCTTTCAAGGAGATATCCACGAGGGAGATAAAGAAGGTGCCGACGCTTCGGGGCAAGACGGTCATAAACCTCTTCTACGAGCCGTCCACGCGCACGCGCACCTCCTTCGAGATAGCCGCGAAGAGGATGAGCGCCGATGCCGTGAACCTCTCGGTCTCCACGAGCTCGGTCGTAAAGGGCGAGACCCTCAAGGACACCGCCCGCAACCTCGAGGCCATGGGGCCGGACTGCATCGTCGTGAGACACTCGTGCTCGGGCACCCCGCGCATGCTCGCCGGATACGTCGGCTGCTCGGTAATAAACGCCGGGGACGGGGCCCACGAGCACCCGAGCCAGGCGCTGCTCGACATGCTCACCATCACCGAGAAGAAGGGCGAGGTCAAGGGGCTGAAGGTCGCCATAATAGGCGATATAGCGCATTCCCGTGTGGCCCGCTCGAACATATACGCCCTCTCGAAGCTCGGCGCGGAGGTGACCGTGGCGGGCCCGCCGACCATGCTCCCCCCGGGCATAGAGGCTCTCGGCTGCCGGGCCACATCCGACATGGCAGAGGCCATAACCGGCGCCGACTGCGTCATGATGCTCAGGATACAGCTCGAGCGGCAGGAGGAACCGTCCTTCCCGTCGGTAAGGGAGTACGCCGATGTCTGGGGGCTCGACGAGGCGAAGCTCGCCAAGGCCTCCCCGGATGTCATCATACTCCATCCGGGCCCCATCAACCGCGGGGTCGAGATATCCTCGGAGGTAGCCGATGGTCCGTACTCGCTCATACTCGACCAGGTCTCAAACGGGGTGGCCGTGAGGATGGCGCTCTTCTACCTCCTTATCGGAGGCGCCAGGGATAACGATTGAAAGTCGAACGGTTAACGAGAATATCTAATAGCGGGGTTTAGTTTAAATGAACAGGCTTGTGATAAAGGGTGGCCGCGTCCTCGACCCGTCGACCGGGCTTGACGCGGTATGCAACATCTATGTGATGGGCGGGCGCGTGGCCTCCGTAAAGGAGTCCGGCGCTGATACGACCGAGCTTGCGCCTGGTGCTCCGGGGCTCGATCTTATCGACGCCTCCGGCATGCTCGTCGTGCCGGGGCTCGTAGACCTGCACACCCACCTGAGGGAGCCGGGCTTCGAGTACAAGGAGACGATAGAGACCGGCGCGGCGGCTGCCGCGGCCGGGGGTTTTTCTACCATCCTCTGCATGGCGAACACGAGCCCGGTCAACGACAACGGCTCCGTTACGCGATATATCCTCAAAAAGGCCGAGGCTACTGGCATAAGGGTGCGCCCGGTTGGCGCTTTGAGCGTAGGGCTAAGGGGGGAGCGCCTTACCGAGATGTCGGAGCTCAAGGAGGCGGGCTGTGTGGCCGTATCCGACGACGGCATGCCTGTGGTCAACGGGGCCTTCATGCGCCGGGCGCTCGAGTACTCGCGCGCCTTCGGCCTGCCGGTCATATCCCACGCCGAGGACCCGGTGCTCGTGGGTCGCGGCGTGATGAACGAGGGGCCTGTCTCCACAAGGCTCGGGCTCCGGGGCATACCGGCGGCCGCCGAGGTCTCCATGGTCGCCCGCGACATCGCGCTTGCCGAGCTGACGGGCGGACGCCTCCACGTCGCACACGTCTCCACGCGCGGCGCGGTCGAGCTCATAAGGGAGGCGAAGGGGAAGGGGGTGAATATAACCGCCGAGGCGACCCCGCACCACCTGACCCTTACCGACGAGGCGGTCGCGGCGTTAGAAGGCTATGACACGAACACGAAGATGAGCCCGCCGCTGAGGTCGCGCCAGGACGTCGATGCGTTGAGGGCGGGGCTCAAGGACGGGACCATAGACTGCGTGGCCACAGACCATGCCCCGCACGCGAGTGTCGAGAAGGATATAGAATTTGACAAGGCGGCCAACGGGATTATCGGCCTTGAGACCGCCTTCTCGCTCGTCTACGGGCTGGTCGGGGAGGGTCTGCTCTCTCTCTCGGAGGCGGTGGCCGCCATGACGTCGAACCCGGCAAGGGCTATGGGGCTCCAAGCGGGTTCCCTGCGCGTGGGCAGCGCCGCTGACATCGCCATCTTCGATCTCGACAGGGAATGGACGGTGGATGTGGGCAGGCTCCGCTCGAGGTCGAAGAACACCCCTTACGCGGGCAGGACGCTCAAGGGGGTCTGCGTGGCGACCATCGTCGACGGCAACGTGGTCTACCGGAGCGAATAGAGGCGGCTTTACCGCGCAAGGCGTCTTGTAATGCCAAAGGCGGTTTATGAGGTTGTCAGGATAACATATCGATTTAATTGAGCTTACACTTCAACTGCAAGGAGTAATAGAACATTGAGAAAGGCCCTTTTAGCGCTCGCCGACGGCACTGTCTTTGAAGGCACCGCCTTCGGCGCCCACGGCGAGGTCGCCGGTGAGGTTGTATTCAACACGTCCATGACGGGTTATCAGGAGGTCATTACCGACCCGTCGTACAAGGGCCAGATAGTGACCATGACCTGCTCCCAGCAGGGCAACTACGGCATAAACGAGGAGGACATCGAGAGCTGGCAGCCCTGGGCCGAGGGGTTCATCGTAAAGGAGCCGTGCCTGTACCCGTCGAGCTGGCGTTCCGAGGAGACGCTCATGGGCTACCTCATGCGCCACGACATCGTCGGCATCTCCGGCATAGACACCCGCGCGCTTACGCGAATCATACGTGAAAAGGGCGCGATGGAGGCGGTCATCTCCACCATCGACGGAGACCGCCACCGCCTCGTGGCAAAGGCCAGGGCGCTTCCCGGCCTCGTGGGAAGGGACCTCGTAAAAGAGGTGACATGCAAGAAGCCGTACAGGTGGGATGAGGAGCTGTGGACGCTCGAGAACGGCTACCGCAAGCTTGAAAAGAGCGAAAGACGCTTCAAGGTCGTCGCCTACGACTTCGGCATAAAGAGGAACATCCTGCGGAACCTCGCCGAGGCGGGCTGCGACGTGGCCGTCGTCCCGGCCTCCACCACCGCCGAGGAGGCGCTCGAATCGGACCCGGACGGCATCTTCCTGTCAAACGGCCCCGGAGACCCGGACGCAGTGCCGTACGCCATGGAGAGCATCAGGAAGCTCATCGGCAAAAAGCCGATATTCGGCATCTGCCTCGGCCACCAGATACTCTCTCTGGCGCTCGGCGGAAGGACATACAAATTGAAGTTCGGCCACCACGGGGGCAACCAGCCGGTCCAGGACCTCACCACCGGCAAGGTCGAGATAACCTCGCAGAACCACGGCTTTGCCGTGGAGATCGACAGCCTCGACGGCGTCGCCGAGATAACGCACATAAACCTGAACGACAGGACGGTCGAGGGGCTCACGCACAGGGAGCTTCCTGTCTTCTCCGTGCAGTACCACCCGGAGGCGTCCCCCGGCCCGCACGACTCGCAGTACCTCTTCGGGAGGTTTACGGAGATGATGGAGAGGGCGGGGAAGTAAGTTTAGATGGATGTCACGAGCTTTGAATAAATTCTTTGTATAATCGGAGGAACCAGCTAATTGCCTAAAAGAACGGACATCAAAAAGATACTCCTCATAGGGAGCGGGCCGATTGTCATCGGGCAGGCGTGCGAGTTCGACTACTCCGGCACGCAGGCGTGCAAGGCGTTGAAGGAGGACGGCTACGAGGTCATACTCGTCAACTCGAACCCGGCGACCATCATGACAGACCCGACCCTTGCGGACAGGACATACATAGAGCCGATAACCGTCGAGATGGTGGAGAAGATAATCGAGAGGGAGAGGCCGGACGCTTTGCTGCCGACCATGGGCGGGCAGACGGCATTGAACGTCTCGGTAAAGCTCGCCGAGGCGGGCGTGCTCGACAAGTACGACGTCGAGATGATAGGAGCGAAGATACCCGCCATCAAGAAGGCCGAGGAGAGGGAGCTTTTCAAGCTCGCCATGAAGAAGATAGGCCTCGACGTGCCCCGCAGCGCCCAGGTGCGGGACTTCGGGCGAGCCATCGAGGTGATTGAGGAGATGGACTTCCCGGTCATCATACGCCCGTCGTTCACCCTCGGCGGCACCGGAGGCGGGATAGCGTACAACAGGGAAGAGTACGAGGAGATGGCGAGGTACGGGCTGGAGTGCAGCCCCGTAAACGAGCTTCTCATCGAGGAGTCTGTCATCGGCTGGAAGGAGTTCGAGCTCGAGGTGATGAGGGACAAGAACGACAACGTCGTCATCATCTGCTCCATCGAGAACCTCGACCCCATGGGCGTGCACACCGGGGATTCCATCACCGTGGCCCCGGCGCAGACGCTCACCGACAAGGAGTACCAGCTCCTGCGCGACGCGTCCATAAGGATAATCCGCGAGATAGGCGTGGATACCGGCGGCTCCAACATCCAGTTCTCGGTAAACCCCGCCAACGGCAAGGTATACGTGATAGAGATGAACCCGAGGGTGTCGCGCTCCTCGGCGCTGGCGAGCAAGGCCACGGGCTTTCCCATAGCCAAGATAGCCGCCAAGCTCGCCGTTGGCTACACGCTCGACGAGATACCCAACGACATTACGAAGAAGACCCCGGCCTGCTTCGAGCCGATGATAGACTACGTGGTGGTCAAGATACCCCGCTTCACCTTCGAGAAGTTCCCGAAGGCCGACGCCACCCTTACCACGCAGATGAAGTCCGTGGGGGAGGTGATGGCAATAGGGAGGACGTTCAAGGAGTCGATGCACAAGGCCCTGCGCTCGCTCGAGACCGGGAGCTGGGGCTTCGAGAAGAAGGTGCGCGCAACGAGAAAGGCCCTGAACTTCAGGGCCACGCCCCAGGAGCGCGACCTTATCAGGGCGCGCCTCAAGACCCCGGGCGCCCAGAGGCCGTGGTTCCTCATGGAGGCGTTCAGGGCGGGCATGCACGTCGACGAGGTGCACGAGTTTACCGGCATCGACCGCTGGTTCCTCCACAACCTCATGGAGATAGCGCAGCTCGAGGAGGGCATCTCCCGGCAGGCCGAGTACGCCGGGGAGTTGTCCGAGGAGATACTGAGGAAGGCCAAGGAGTACGGTTTCTCCGACAGGATGCTCTCGATGCTTACAGGCATCGGCGAGTCCGAGATAAAGGCGCACGCGCGCGCCGCCGGAATAGAGCCGGTGTACAAGACGGTGGACACCTGCGCCGCAGAGTTCGAGGCGCACACCCCGTACCTCTACTCTACGTACGAGAGGCCCTTCTACAACATCGACGCCCCGGACGTCAAGGTCTGTGCCTGCGAGGCCGCGCCCACCGCCGCCAAGAAGGTGATGATACTCGGGAGCGGCCCGAACAGGATAGGCCAGGGCATAGAGTTCGACTACTGCTGCGTGCACGCGAGCTTCGCCCTCAAGGAGGAGGGCATAGAGTCGATAATGGTCAACTGCAACCCGGAGACCGTCTCCACCGACTACGACACCTCGGACAGGTTGTACTTCGAGCCGCTTACCTTCGAGGACGTGATGGCCATAGTCGAGAAGGAGAAGCCATACGGCGTTATCGTCCAGCTCGGCGGGCAGACGCCGTTGAAGCTCTCCGTGCCGCTGGAGAAGGCGGGCGTGCGGATACTCGGCACCTCTTCGGACTCCATCGACACGGCAGAGGACAGGGAACGCTTCGACGCGTTCCTCGAGAGGCTGAAGCTCCAGAAGCCGGACAGCGGTATCGCGCGCACCATAGAGGAGGCCGTGGCCAAGGCCGGCCGTATCGGCTACCCGGTGATGGTAAGGCCGTCCTACGTGCTCGGCGGGCGCGCCATGGAGATAGTCTACGACGAGATGAGCCTGATGGACTACATGAGCCGCGCAGTGGAGGTCTCCCCGGAGCACCCGGTGCTCATAGACAAGTTCCTGCAGAACGCCATCGAGGTGGACGTGGACTGCATAAGCGACGGCAAGACGGTGGTCATCGGCGGCATAATGGAGCACATAGAGGAGGCCGGGGTGCACTCGGGCGACTCCGCCTGCTCCATCCCACCGTACTCGCTCTCCGCGCCCGTGCTCGACGAGATAAGGCGCCAGACGAAGCTGATGGCGAAGGAGCTCAACGTCGTCGGCCTCATGAACGTGCAGTTCGCCGTGAAGGGAGACCAGATATTCATCATAGAGGTCAACCCGAGGGCGTCGCGCACCATACCTTTTGTCAGCAAGGCCATCGGAAAGCCGCTCGCCAAGCTCGCAACAAGGCTCATGGCCGGGCGCACGCTCGAGGAGCTCGGCTTTACCGAGGAGGTAGACCCCACCTACGTATCCGTAAAGGAGGCGGTATTCCCGTTCCTCAAGTTCCCGGGGGTGGACACGCTGCTCGGCCCCGAGATGAAGTCCACCGGCGAGGTCATGGGCATCTGGAGCGACTTCGGCGGGGCGTTCGCCAAGGCGCAGATAGCCGCGGGGAACAGGCTGCCCCTGAAGGGCACGGTATTCATAAGCATAAGGGACGAGGACAAGCCCCCAGTACTGCCCGTTGCCCAGGAGCTCGCGTCCATGGGCTTTGACCTCATCGCCACAGGCGGTACGGCCCGCTTCCTCCGGGAGCACGGCGTGGAGGCACAGAGCATATACAAGGTGGCCGAGGGCAGGCCGCACATCGTGGACAGGATAAAGAGCAGGGCGGTGGACATGGTCATAAACACCTCCTTCGGCGCAAGGAGCGTTGCCGACTCGTACTCCATAAGGCGTTCGTCCATAGACCTCGGCCTGCCGTATTTCACGACCGTCGCCGGGGCGAAGGCCGCCGCCCATGGAATAAAGGCCATGCTCAAGGGAGGGCTCGACGTAAGGCCGCTTCAGGAGTACCACAAGGAGCTTGTCTCAGGCTGATTTTCTGGAATCCCGAACCGCCCGGGCCGCCTCTGAAGCGATGAGGAGCTCCGGGCGGTTTTTTCGATGCGCGAAAAGGGGAGGAGACAGGCGCGCCTCGTCGAACTTCCCGCTTTTTTAAGGGAGGATAGAGGGGGATTGTTTTTTCATTCTGAGAGAGCGCAGCGACCGAAGAATCCCGGCAATTCGGAGACTCTTCATTTCGTTCGGAATGACACTTTTCGGTTCTCGACCACGTTCGTATTTGAGTTTCCCCCTCCCCCTTGATGGGGGAGGGTTGGGTGGGGTGAGATTTCGGAGGCTGGCCGTTGGCCATGCAGGCCCGCTCGTCTTTTCTACGCCGTTTGCGCCCCTCCGGGGCGCTTCCGGTGATTAGGCTCTCAGAACCGCCTCCTCCGCCCCGTTCGCGCGCCCGCTTAAGGCCGCTGCGCGCCCTGAAGACCGCCCCGGCGCTCTCTCCCGCCTCTTACCAAAGCGCCGCTCGCTCTAATCACCCGGTTTATCCTTAAGAGCATGACAACCGTCATGGGCAAGGGGGCGCCATTGCGAGGAGCCAGCACGCGAAACGAGCCCCCTCCGGTTTACGTTGACTTTCGGGGGCGTTTTCTGGTAATCACATAAGTTATGCAAAAGATTATCAAATCGCTTGGCATCGTCTTCGGAGACATAGGCACCAGTCCCATTTACACGTTGACGATTATCTTCATATTCATGACGCCGAGCCAGGAGAACGTGATCGGCGTCCTCTCGCTCATCATCTGGACGCTCGTTACCCTCGTGACCGTGGAGTACGCATGGCTCGCCACCAGCCTCAGTAAGAGGGGCGAGGGCGGGGTGAGCGTCCTGCGGGAGATACTCGGCCCGTACCTCAAGGGAGGCAGGAAGGCCACCTTCTTCACGCTCCTGACCTACGTAGGGATATCCCTGCTCATCGGCGACGGCGTCATCACCCCTGCCATCAGTATCCTTAGCGCCATCGAGGGCTCGCTGCTCATACCCGGCCTCGAGCACATAAGCCAGAACACCATAGTCCTTGTCGCCGCCCTGATAGCGGTGGCGCTCTTCGCCATACAGAAGCGCGGCACGGAGAAGGTCGCCTTCGCCTTCGGCCCGCTGATGCTGCTCTGGTTCTCGGCGCTGGCGGTCTCCGGCATAGTCTCCCTTTTTTCCAACACCTCGGTGGTCTTCTGGGCGTTAAACCCGTTCTACGGCCTCCGGTTCCTCATGAACAACGGCATAGCCGGGTTCTTCGTCCTGTCCGAGGTCATACTCTGCGCCACGGGCGGCGAGGCCCTGTATGCCGACATGGGCCACCTCGGCAGGATTCCCATCGTAAAGGCGTGGTACTTCGTCTTCGCTGTGCTCGTTATAAACTACCTCGGTCAGGGGGCGTACATGCTCGCGCACCCGGATACAGAGAACGTGCTCTTCGAGATGATATTCAGCCAGGCAAGCTACCTGTACGTGCCTTTCCTGTTGTTGAGCATCATAGCCACCATCATCGCCTCCCAGGCGATGATAAGCGGCATGTTCTCCGTCGTCTATCAGGGCATCACCACGCACGCCATGCCCCTTTTCAAGGTAGACTACACCTCCCAGAAGATGCGCAGCCAGATATATATCGGCTCGGTCAACTGGTTCCTGCTCATCTCCGTTCTCTTCATAATGTACCTCTTCAGGGCCTCGCACAACCTGGCGGCGGCATACGGCCTTGCGGTCACAGGCTCCATGTCCATAACGGGCACTCTCACATCCATGATATTCTACTACCGCAGGGCTTACCTGAAGATGTCGGTGGCGATAATCATAACGGGCATAGACCTCACCTACTTCTTCTCCAACACCTTCAAGATACCGCACGGCGGTTACTGGTCGATAGTCATAGCCATGCTGCCGCTGAGCCTGATACTCATCTATACCTACGGGCAGAAGAAGCTCCATAAGTCGCTCAGGCCGCTTCGCCTGGACACATTCCTCGTCAGCTACAACCAGATATACGCAAGCCTGAACAAGATATCCGGCACCGCGCTCTTCTTCGCCAAGGACGCGAAGGAGATAGCCCCGTACATCGTCCACACCATGTTCAAGAACAACATCATCTACGAGGACAACGTCATAGTATCCATCGTCAGGACCGACGAGCCCTTCGGCGTAAACCACCACTTCAACGAGCCGCTCGCCCCGGGCCTGCGCTCCTTCGAGATACTCGCCGGGTACATGGAGATGGTGGACATGGAGGCGATACTCAAGATGGCGGACATAAACGAGAAGACGATATTCTACGGACTCGAGGAGATAGCCACCAACAACATCGTCTGGAGGATATTCTCGGTAATAAAAAAGCTCACGCCGACCTTCCTCCAGTTCTACGAGCTGCCGCCTAACAAGCTGCACGGCGTTATCACTCGCGTGGAGATGTAGGCGGGCTCCTTCCTTGAAACATCCCTGTAATGAGCTGCCTTCATGGACAGACAAACCGACAACCAGGCCCCCCGTGCCACCGGCGATGGGCCGCTAAAACGCCTCGACGAGATCGCCGGGCTGATGTTGAGGCCCCTGCGGTTCGCCGCGAAGGACGGTTTCGCGCACATAGGCTCCGTCAGGTCCATCGAACCTCTGATGGAGAGGCTATGCGACGAGGCCGCCTCCATCTCCCCGGACGGTATCTTCCGTGAGCTGAGGCGATTGTTCTCCGGCTTCGACTCCCTCTCCGTCGAGCGGAAGAGGTGCAAGGTGGAACAGGCCCTGCGCGCACTCGGCCCTTTTGGCGCCGGCGCGCCTGCCGAAGCCCCGTCGCAAGGCGCGTGCGCCCCGGTGCACGAGGCGCCAGCCTCCGTTGCCGAGGTGAAAGAGCGTCTTGGACTGCTCAGGACCCCGCTCTCCTGCGTAAAGGGCGTCGGCCCGAAGCTCGCGGCACGGCTCGCCAAAAAGGGCCTCTCTACCGTCGAGGATATGTTGTACTTCCTCCCGCTCAGATACGAGGACAGGAGCAGCGTAAAGAGGATAAGGGAGCTTACACCCGGCCTGAGCGAGGCGACGGTCGGGGAGGTGATGGCCGTGGGAGAGGCGCGCTACGGCAGGAGGCGCGTCTACGAGATGGCCGTAAGCGACGGCGGCGCCATACTCAAGGTCAAGTGGTTCCACTACAAGCTCTCCTACATGAAGGGGCGCTTCAAAACCGGCCAGAGGCTCCGCATCTTCGGCACGGTATCCGTCTTCGGTCACCAGAAGGAGATGATACACCCGGACATAGAGCCCTACCACGACGAGCCCGCCGGGGAGGCGGGGGGCCCCGGCGGCATCGTCCCGGTCTACTCCCAGATAGAGCCGTTCCACCAGAAGACGATAAGGAAGATTGTCAGGGAGGTCGTCGAAGGCTTCGCCGCAAGCGTACCCTCCGGCGGCCCCCCGTCCGTCTACCGCAGGCACGGGATGATGGAGCCTGCCGCCGCCTTCAGGGAGGCCCACCTTCCGGCGGGAGGGGGCGCCCACACGGCGGCGCACAAGAGCCTCGTCTTCGACGAGCTCTTCCTCCTCGAGCTCGGCCTCGCCCTTAAGAGGCAGAGCGTGAAGAAGGAGGGGGGCATCGCCTTGCGCTCCGGCGGAGCGCTCGAGGGAAGGCTTCGCGCGCTCCTTCCATTCAGCCTGACCGGCGCCCAGGAGAGGGTGCTCGCGGAGATAAAAGAGGACATGGCGTCGGGCCACCCAATGAACCGCCTCATTCAAGGCGACGTCGGCTCCGGCAAGACGGTCGTAAGTTTCATCGCCGCGCTCGACGCCATGGAGGCGGGCTATCAGGCGGCGATAATGGCCCCGACCGAGATACTCGCCGAGCAGCACTTCCTCAACATCCACGGCTACGCCGGGGAGCTCGGCATAAATGCCGTCCTGCTCAAGGGGAGCATGAAAAGGGCCGAGAAGAGAGCGGCGCTCGCGGCCATCGCGGACGCCGGGGCCGGGCTCGTCGTCGGCACGCACGCGCTCATACAGAAGGACGTGGAGTTTGCGAGGCTCGGGCTCGTGATAATAGACGAGCAGCACCGTTTCGGCGTGGCGCAGAGGGCGGCGCTCAAGAAGAAGTGCTTCGCCACGGGGGAGGGCGCCAGCCCGGACATCCTGATAATGACCGCCACACCGATACCGAGGACTCTGTCCATGACCGTCTTCGGGGACCTCGACGTATCGGTCATCGACGAGCTCCCGCCCGGCAGGCAGCCCGTGGCCACGCGCATCATAAGGGAGAAGCAGAGGCAGCGCGCGTACGACGCCATAAGGAGGGAGCTTACCGGCGGGAGCCAGTGCTACGTCGTCTACCCGCTCGTCGAGGAGTCCGAGGAGCTGAGCCTCAAGGACGCGACGAACATGGCCGAGCACCTCGCCGCGGACGTATTCCCAGAGTTCAGGGTGGGGCTCCTGCACGGCAGGATGAGCTCGCAGGAGAAGGAGGCGGTCATGCGGGAGTTCAAGGCCCATGGCATCGACATACTCGTCTCCACCACGGTCATCGAGGTCGGCGTGGACGTGCCCAACGCGACGGTGATGCTCATCGAGCACGCCGAAAGGTTCGGCCTCGCGCAGCTCCACCAGCTGCGCGGCAGGGTGGGCAGGGGTGCCAAGAAGTCCATCTGCCTGCTTCTGGCGCAGTGGACAAACTCCGAGGATACGTTCAAGAGGCTCAAGGTGATGGAGGAGACGATGGACGGCTTCAGGATAGCAGAGGAGGACCTGCGGATAAGGGGGCCGGGGGACTTTCTCGGCACAAGGCAGGCGGGCCTGCCGGACTTTCGCACCGCCGGTGCGCTTACCGACCTGACCCTCCTTAAAAAGGCGCGCAAGGAGGCATTCGCCTTCCTATCGGCCGACCCCGGCCTCAAGGGGGCCACGGCACGGTGCGTAAAAGAGGTGCTCAAGGCCAGATGGGATGGCAGGCTCGAGCTTGTGGAGGTGGGGTAATAGTGCCCCGCCTTTTTAAAGGCCCGGGCCATCGAAGAGGTTGCTTGATCTGTCAAGAGAGACGAGATGGCCGCCCGGCGATGGTCCGGTATACGATAAGATGAAAAAGAACGGAAAGATATTCGGCATCACCTTCGTCCTTCTGGGCGTAGCGGCTTTTTTGGCATATCTCCCTTCTCTCAACGCCGAGTTCCTGAACTGGGACGACCAGCTCTACGTCCTCGATAACCCGTACATACAGTCCATCGACTGGCGGTTCCTGAAGGTGATATTCACAGAGGCTATCGCCGCCAACTGGCATCCGCTGACGATCTTCTCCCACGCGGTAGATTACGCCATATGGGGGCTGGACCCGTTCGGGCACCATCTGACCAACGCCTTGCTCCACTCACTGAACACCGCCCTGGTATTCTGGCTCTCTTTCGAGGTCACTTCAGCGGCGCCCGGGCCGGGTGCCTTACGGTACCGGGGCCGTCTGATAGCCGCGGCTGCCGCCGCCCTGCTCTTCGGCCTCCACCCGCTCCACGTCGAATCGGTGGCCTGGGTGGCGGAGAGAAAGGACCTGCTCAGCGGCTTTTTCTTCGTCATAAGCCTGCTCTGCTACCTTAAATACGCCAGGTCCTCTTCCGGCGGGAGACTGCGTTACTCGGCGGCCCTGCTCTTTTTCGCCCTCGCCATCATGAGCAAGCCCATGGCCATAACGTTGCCGGTGGTCCTGCTGATACTCGATTTCTACCCCCTCGACAGGTTCCGGGCCGACGCAAGGAGGGCGATAATCGAGAAGGTACCCTTCTTCGCCGTGAGCGCGTTCTCAGCGGCCGTGACCGTCTGGGCGCAGAACAAGGGGGGCGCCCTCGCCAGCATAGACGCCCATCCGCTCTCAGAACGCGTGGCCGTCGCCGTGAACGCTCTGGCGGCCTATATCTACAAGATGCTGTGGCCCGCGAACCTCGCCCCGTTCTATCCGATACCAAAGGGCGGCGCCATATTCGGGCCGTTGTTTTTCATCTCCCTTCTCTTTCTCGCGGCGGTGACGGTCTTTTGCCTCTTTGCGCTCAAGAGGAGAAAGAGGGTCTACGCGGCGGTCTGGGCCTCTTACCTCATCACCCTCCTGCCCGTTATCGGGCTTGTACAGGTCGGCAACCAGTCGATGGCGGACAGGTACACCTATATCCCGAGCATGGGGCTTTTTATGCTCGCCGGGGCGTCCATCGCCGTCCTCTATGAAAGGCTCCACGGGGGGGCGAGGGCGGCCCTCGCGTTCATCTGCGTCCTGTGGATCGCCCTGCTTGCCGGCAGGACCCTCCAGCAGGAGCATATCTGGAAGGACTCGCTTTCGCTGTGGAACCACGAGATAGCCCTCTACCCGGAGGTGGCGCTCGGGTACAACAACAGGGGGCAGGCCTATGAGAAGCTCAACCTCCTCGATAAGGCGCTGGCGGACTTCAACAGGGCTGTGCAGGTGAAACCCGAGTATGCGGACGCCTACTATAACCGCGCCCTGATCAACCAGAAGATGGGCAGGTTCGAGGCCGCCATCAGGGACTATGACTTCGTGCTCCTGCAAAAGACCGGCGTGGTCAAGGCCTATATAAACCGCGGCGTCTCCTACGCGATGCTCAAGGAGTTCGGCAGGGCCATAAGGGACTTCAAGAAGGCGGCAGAGCTCGACCCGTCCATCCCGGTAGTCTACTTTTATCTGGGGCTCTCTTATTCCGAGGTCGGCGAGCAGGCGTTGGCCCGCTATAATTTCAAAAAGGCCTCTCAGATGGGCTTCAAGGAGGCCGATGGATACCTTGATTGAGTGACCGTAACCCCCCTGGCTCCCAGAAATTAATCCTTTCTTAATAATTATCCTCTCATATGGTGTATAATTAGTTAGGGACAGAGTAAGGATTGTAATCTGTGACCTCGTAAGGGGGTGAGAGTATGGCAAAGACATTAGGTTATCTTCATAACGACGATCTTTCGTCCGAGATAATGGCGGCAATAGCCGCTGTGGCCATCAGCATCGGTATCGCCCTGCCGCTTTGGGGTCTTGCGGTCATAGCCCTTGATTTCTTCATCATCTTCCTCCCGGTGCTTGTAGTGGTCGGGTTGATAGTCGGGGTTGTGAGGGTCATGCACCACAGGAGACAGGATAAGTTGCACGGGTAAGGCGGCGGTATCAGCCCCGCCAGAGGCGATAGCCCCATGAGGGCCGCGCAATAGAAAGGCAGCCTTGCGCCTTACCTTTGAGGAAGGGGAGGTTGATAGAGAAGAAGGTCTTCTTATGCCGATTCTTCCGGGGTCTCATTCCTGACTTTCCGGTTAACTTCATTATTCCTCAGACAGAGATAGGTTGAAGCGTCGGTGCGTTTGCCGTCTTCCGGCCGTTTATGGCTCCATTTGGCCCCTTTACAGGGGCTTTTCTCATTGACATCAAGGCCCTGTAATAGTAAATTAATAAATTCAAGTCCTGTTCTACTAATCAAGGAAGGTCTGATTTATTCAGACCCTTGCGCGGCACAGGGACGTGCCGCCATTTTTAATGGCTGTAAGCCACTGAAAATGCGAGAAAAAGAAAAATCGCATTTTTTTCGTCTCTGAATAATTCAGGGATGAATTATTCAGAGTTTACTTAAGACCCAAGGGAGTTTTGACATGGCGGAAATTGTGCCTTTTCGTGGCGTGCTCTACAATTCAGGCAAGGTCGGGGAGCTTCGAGGCGTCATGGCCCCCCCGTACGACGTAATCTCGCCCGGAAAGCAGGATGAGCT
This sequence comes from Thermodesulfobacteriota bacterium, assembly GCA_046757705.1. Lineage (GTDB taxonomy): Bacteria > Desulfobacterota > GWC2-55-46 > GWC2-55-46 > GWC2-55-46 > JBHHYT01. Next base: position 6,180 of record JBHHYT010000030.1, on the reverse strand, counting down.
TTACACGCGGCATCCAAACAACATCGTGAGGCTGATACTCGGCAAGAGCGGCCCGGAGGACACCGAGGAGAGCAACAGGTACTCGCGCGCGGCCGCTGACCTCAAGGAGTGGATGGACTCGGGGGTGCTCACAAAGGACCAGAGGCCCGCCATATACTACTACAAGCAGACCTTCTCCCTGCCCGGCGGCGGCAAGCAGACCCGCAAGGGCTTTATCGCGCGCTCGAGGCTCGAGGAGTTCGGCAAGGGCATCCGTCCGCACGAGAAGACCCTCTCGGGGCCGAAGGCCGACAGGTTGAAGCTCATGCAGGCGTGCAAGGTGAACCTCAGCTGCATATTCTCGCTCTACTCGTCTCCCCGGCTCGAGATAAACACCGCGCTCGATAACGCCACAGCCGGTCTGGAGCCGATCATAGACGTGGTCGACGACGACGGTATCGAGAACATCCTCTGGAGGGTGGACGACCCCGAGATTATAGCCCTTGTAACGGAGAGCATGAAGTCGAAGGCCCTGTTCATAGCCGACGGCCACCACCGCTACGAGACCGCGCTCAACTACAGGAACATGATGCGCGAGAGGGAGGCCAACCCCACCGGGGACGAGCCGTACAACTACGTGATGATGTACTTTTCCAATATGGACGACGAGGGCATGACCATATGGCCGACGCACAGGGTCATCCACAGCCTCAAGGACTTCGACGGGGCCGCCTTCCTCGCCGAGTGCGGCAGGTACTTCGACATAGAGGAGTTCCCCTGCGCCGGGGCGGACGAGGCGGGTGCACGGGCAAGGTTCCTCGAGCGCCTCGTAAGCGTGGGCGAGGAGAAGACCTCCCTGGGCCTGCACGTCAAGGGCGTGGACGTATACTACCTGCTCACGATAAAGTCGAAGGACGTCATGGATGAGGTCTTCGGTGATACCATACCGGAGGTCTTCAAGGGCCTCGACGTGACGGTGCTCCACTCGCTCGTCTTCTCCAGGATACTCGGCCTTACGCAGGAGGCGCAGGAGAGGCAGGAGAACCTGATATACGTCAAGAGCTCCGCTGAGGCGCTCTCGGCCATGAAGGACGAGAAGAACCAGCTGGTCTTCCTCCTCAACGCCACGAAGATCGAGCAGGTCAAGGCCGTTGCGGAGGCTGGCTTCGTCATGCCGCAGAAGTCCACCTACTTCTACCCCAAGCTCCTTTCCGGGCTGGTGATAAACCAGTTCGGCGAAGAGAGCTCCGAGGCCGAGCCCGCAGGGGCCTGAGCCGAGGATGCACGAGCGCGCAGACAGGCCCGTGCCTTCGACCGGTTTTACGGTCGAAGCGCTCGGGCCTTTCAAGTTCTATCAGCCCGCCACCGGCCACAGGCTCACCACCGACTCCGTCCTCCTCGCGGACTTCATTCTCCCGGCCCCCGTGGGTGGCCCTTTTCGCGTCATCGACCTCGGCACCGGCACGGGCGCGATACCCCTGCTGCTCGCGGCGAAGGCGCGGCGCGCCCGCATAACGGGCGTCGAGATAGAGAGGGGGCTCGTGGGGCTCGCCCGAAGGAACGTGGAGGAGAACGGGCTCGGCGACAGGATGGATATAGTAGAGGGCGACATGCGCGAGGTCTGCGCCGGGCTTGCGCAGGGCTCATACGACCTCGTGGTCAGCAACCCGCCGTACGTCAGGAAGGGCGAGGGCAGGGTGAGCCCGTACCCGGCCAGGGCTGCTGCGCGCAGCGAACAGAGCTGCACGATGGCGGAGCTTATCTCGACGGCGGGGCGTCTCATGGCCGGGTGCGGGAGGTTCGCATTCGTCTATCCCGCGCGGCGTCTCGCGCAGGCGTTCTCGGAGCTTGAGCGGGCCGGGCTCGGGGTCGCGAGGCTGAGGTTCGTGCATACGGGCAGGAAAAAAGAGGCCAGGCTCTTTATGGCGGAGGCGTCATTCGCAAAGGGTGGGGATATGAGGGTGGAAGAGCCGGTAATACTATAGGGTGCTGGAAGGGTCCGTCCTGGGACCGCGCGGAATGCTGTCCTTCAAACGGCCTGTCAGTCAAAGTCCCCGGACTTCACCTTCTCCATGACCCTTTTTATGAGGTCTTTGAGCGCCGGGTCCGTGACAGGCTCTGCCGTCTCCTCGATATGGCGTTTTTCAGCCTCCGTAAGCGGGCGCGGCGGTTTTTTCTCGGCCGGCGGCCCGGGGTCGGGCTCCTGCGCCACCTCGCCGGGCCTGAAGACGAGCTCCTTTACGGTGCCCTCGCCGAGCGCCTCGTTCAGTTTTTTTATTATCCGGGCCTTGTGGAAGTTCAGCTCCGCCATCCACGGGCTCGATGTGACGGCGCAGAAAAGCGTCGTGCCTATGAGGCTCACGGGGGCGGCCTTCTTCGCCACAGACCTGCCGACGCAGGAGGTCCATGCCTTTTTGAGCTTGTATTCTTTCAGTCTGGCGTCGAGCTTGAGTGAGGAGAACGATGAGGTGAGGATGGAGTCAACGCGAAGCTTGGAGGGGTCTTTGGGGGCGGGGCGCCTCCATGGCCTGCTCTTGCGGCCTCTGCCCGCCATCTCAGTATATCCGGGCCTTGTTGAACCTGCCTCCTACAACCTGTCCGGCCACCGCCCCGACTATCATCAACGGCACAATCTTTATCCCGAAGCCGGCGAGTGTCCGCATGACGAAGATGAAGGGGATCGGCAGGTGAATGTAGAGGAACCATTTTACCGAGAACTTTTTCGTATTGACCCTGAAATAGCCGAACGGCAGGTTCATGACGAAGGCGGCTATTATCAGTATCACGAGTATCATAAGCGTATACGTCAACGGTGTCATCGGTATAATGTAGCAGAAAAATGGTGCCCGTGTCAATAACGCAGCCGCAAGAGCTTGATTCTTCTGGATTTTCTTTTCCCTCTTTTCGGCCCTTCATCCATATTTAACCTTGACACGACCCCATGTTCTCATTTATTATTACCTAATTTACAAAATTCCGCCCAATGCGGAAAAAGGCGTATTTTCTTTAGCGTCGTTGCTCAATTGATGTATAATAGTGAATACGGTTCGAGGGGACACGTTTCTCCTCCGGGCGTCCGATAGACCGGCTCCTCCGTTCGAGACCGGTCTTGTGGCCGCCCGTTTACGCCGCACAGGTTTAAGATGCTTGAGTCGCTTTCAGAAAAATTCAGAAAGATACTGAAGGACGTGAGGGGGCATGGCTCCCTCTCCGAGAGCAACGTTGCCGATGCTCTCAAGGAGGTCCGTCTGGCCCTTCTGGAGGCCGACGTGAACTTCACGGTCGTCAAGAGCTTCATCGCCTCCGTCAAGGAAAAGGCGATGGGCAAGGAGGTCCTCGAGAGCCTTTCTCCCGCACAGCAGTTCACGAAGATAGTCCACGACGAGCTTACCGGGTTGCTCGGCGGAGAGGACGCGGCCCTCGACCTCACGGCGCGCCCGTCGGTGATAATGCTCGTGGGCCTGCAGGGCTCCGGCAAGACGACGACCACGGCGAAGCTCGCACTGCACCTCAAGAAGTCGGGGCGCAACCCGTACATCGTGCCCGCGGACCTCTTCAGGCTCGCGGCAGTGCTCCAGCTCAAGAAGCTCGCGGCCGAGATAAAGGTCGACTGCTTCGACAGCGAGGGGTACCACAACCCCACGGAGATATGCAGGGAGGCGCTCAAGGCCGCCTCCGAGAAGGGCTGCGACATAATACTCGTCGATACGACCGGGCGGCTCCACGTCGACGAGTACCTGATGAGGGAGCTCAACTCCCTTAAAGAGGTGCTCAACCCCTCGGAGATACTCTTCGTGGCCGACTCCATGACCGGCCAGGACGCTGTGAACACCGCCAAGGGCTTCAACGAGCAGATAGGCATCACCGGCGTGGTGCTCACCAAGTTCGACGGCGACGCCAGGGGCGGCGCGGCCCTTTCGATGAGGGTCACGACCGGCAAGCCCATCAAGTTCCTCGGCACAGGCGAGAAGAGCGACTGCTTCGAGGTCTTCCACCCGTCGAGGCTCGCCGGCAGGATACTCGACATGGGGGACGTGCTCACCCTCGTCGAGAAGGCGCAGTCCGCCTTCGACGAGAAGCAGGCGCTCGACCTCCAGAAGAAGATAAAAAAGGACCTGTTCACGCTCGACGACTTCAAGAAGCAGATACTGCAGATAAAGAAGATGGGCTCGTTGGATTCCATCCTCTCGATGGTCCCTGGTTTTTCCGCGCTCAAGCAGGCCAAGGACGTGAACGTCGACGAGAAGGATATGCTCAGGGTCGTGGCGATAATAGACTCGATGACGCCAAAGGAGAGGCACGACCCGAATTGTCTCAACGCGAGCCGCCGCAAGAGGATAGCAAGGGGCAGCGGCACGAGGGTGCAGGAGGTCAACAAGCTTATAAACCAGTACAGGGATATGCGCAAGATGATGAAGAAACTCCGCAAGTCCGGTCCCAAGGGGCTTCGCGGGATGTTCCAGAACTGGTCACATTGAAGGTAAACCAACCGAACGGAGGATAAGAGCAGAATGGCTGTAAAGATCAGGCTTACAAGGCAGGGCAGCAAGAAGAAACCTTTTTACCGCATAGTGGCGGCCGACTCACAGGCCCCGCGCGACGGGAGCTTCCTCGAAGTGCTCGGCACCTACAACCCCATGACCGAGCCGCCCGAGATAGTGGTCAAGCAGGACAGGGTTACCCACTGGCTTGAACGCGGTGCCCTGCCGACAGACACGGTGAAGCAGATACTGAAGAAGGCCAAGGAGGACGTACAGGCAGCCTGACAACCCAACCTCGACCGTCGCGGCTTTAGATACCCGGAGGTATCTCATGAAGGACCTGATCGAGTATATTGCGAAGGCGCTTGTAGACAATCCGGAACAGGTAAAGGTGACTGAGATAGAGGGCGAGAGGACTTCGGTTATCGAGCTTGCTGTGGCGAAGGAAGACCTCGGCAAGATAATAGGCAAGCAGGGCAGGACCGCAAAGGCGATAAGGACCATACTCACGGCCGCCTCCACGAAGATCAAAAAGCGTTCAGTTCTTGAGATAATTGAATAAGGAATACACTGTAATAGGAAGGATAACCGGGCTTCACGGCGTGAGGGGCGAGGTTAAGTTCATCCCCTATGGTGGAATCGACGCATTTTCATGGAAGGCCGTTTTTGTTGAGGAGAAAAACGGTCGGACGCGGATAGAAATAGCGAGTACGAGGAGGCACAAAAACGGATTTTTGATCCTCTTCAAGGGGTATTCCAGCATAGACTCTTCGAAGGAACTCGTAGGCCGAGACGTATCGGTCTCCATGCACGAGGTGCCCGGCTTGCCTGAAGGCGAGTATTATCATTCCGACCTTGAGGGGCTTGAAGTCATTACCGACGAGGCAAAACCCCTCGGGACAATAACAGGAATAATCGCCACCGGTGCTAATGACGTCATTATGGTGGAAGGTCTAGACGGAGAAATCCTCATACCGATTATTGATGAGACGATAAAGGAGGTCGACCTGAAAGGAAACAGGATTATTGTACACCTCCTCGAAGGGCTCATCCCCGAGAAAAAATAGTTTTTTTATTGACGACTCGGCTTGATGTGCTGACCACATCCTCCGAGTTGTCACGAGGATTTTTTACTGACAGTGAAAAATTTTTATAAACTCGGCCAGAAAACCCCGGGCTTTTAAGCCCGGGGATGAATGGCCGCCCGTAGCGAAGCCAGCTTTTGCTGGCGCAGCGGAGGTATTTTCGGCATAATCTGGCCATGGCCAGATATTGGACAGGTGCCCATACAAAACATAGGCTTCAATGTCACCTGGTGTGGATACCGAAGTATCGTAAGCGTGTATTGCGTGGCAAAATAGCCATCCGGTTGAAGCGTTTACTGTATGAGGCATGCAAGATTAATCGTTGGTGGATAGGGGAGTTGAGCATTCAACCGGATCATGTGCATGTGATGATTCAGGTCAAACCAAGCGATAGTATCGCTGAGGTAGTGCATATACTTAAGGGTGGCACGAGCAGGGTAATACGAAAGGAATTCCCCGAGTTGGAAGAATTCTTGTGGGGTGACAGTTTTTGGGCGGATGGATATTTTGCCGAGACTGTCGGTCAAGTAGATGAAGAAGTTGTTAGGAAGTACATACAGAAACAACATAGCTAGTCCGGCCAGATTATGCCAGCAGGGTAGAAACTCCGGGCTTTAGCCCGGAGAGATTTATTT
>JBHHYT010000029.1:0-24084 GCA_046757705.1 Thermodesulfobacteriota bacterium | reverse complement strand
GTCCTCCCCCATCAGGGGGGAGGATGAAAATTACCTCCGCTACGCCGGCTAAATCCGGCTCCGCTCCGGGCGGCCATTCATCCCCGAGCTTTTAAGCTCGGGGTTTTCTGACCGATTTGATAAAAAAAACCGCTTCACATGTGTGAAACGGTTTTTTACCAGACGCTGACGCGCAGGTCCTTATTTCTTGAAACCGGCTTCTTCTACCCTAAGGGAAGCTCCGGAGGCGCAACGGCTTTCGAGGAATACCCCCTACACCCATCTACCCCCTTCACATACCCCTTAAACCATCTGCTGCCCCACTTTGCACCCCTAACACCCCAACACCCCCACTATTACCCCTCTTGCACCTCTCTATACACCCCCTTGCCCCACCTGCCCCGTGCCTCTTAGAGGAGGCCGAGGAACGGGTTGGCGAAGAGCAGGATGAGCGCGATGACGAGCGCGTAGATGGCGAGCGACTCGATCATGGCGAGACCGATGAGCATGGTCGTGAGGATCTTACCGGAAGCCCCGGGGTTCCTCGCGATGCCCTCGACGGCGCCTCTGATGGCGTAGCTCTGGGCAAGACCGGTACCGGCTGCGGCGATGGCCATGCCGAACGCGGACGCTATGGCGACGGCTATGAAGAACCACACCCTGGCGCTGCTTCCCCCTGAAGCGGCATGCGCCGCCTCTTCAGCGAATACCGGAGACGCTGCGGCAACCGTGGCGGCCGTTATAAAGAACAATCCCAACTTCTTTTTCATAACAGATATTACCTCCTTTGCAAATCTTTGCAGTATTTAAGCGTAATTGGGAGTTTTTACAGACGGTGTACTATAACCAAAACCATCCTGTCGTGTCAAGGATATTTTAAGGGGGATTTCAAGGGGTAAAACCCTTTATTTTATTGCCTTTGGCGGCCCCATGGGGCGGGATGGGAGGGTTGAGGGAAAACCGGCGTAAATAGTTGTATTTTTCCCTCAACCGCCTTGACAACCGGGGGGGGCTGGCCCTATATTAATCAAGGCTGCCAATGGATGCTTTTTGGGGGGTAAAAGTCCGTAAAAAACGGGTATTCCCGTCAAATTGACATTATAGTTAAAAGAGATTATAGTAAATTTCAGGAGGAAAGACATGGGAAAGATTATCGGCATCGACCTCGGCACCACCAACTCCGTTGTGGCTGTGATGGAGGCCGGGGAGCCGAAGGTTATCGTAAACGAGGAAGGCAGCCGGATAACACCGTCCGTCGTCGCGTTTACAAAGGACAAGGAGATACTCGTCGGGCAGGTCGCCAAGAGGCAGGCGGTCACGAACCCGGAGAACACCATCTTCTCGATCAAGAGGTTCATGGGGAGGAAGTACGAGGAGGTGAACGAGGAGATGAAGATGGTGCCCTACATGGTGGAGAAGGACTCCCAGGGCAGGGCGGTCGTCAAGTCTTCCAACATGGACAAGGACTATCTCCCGCCGGAGATCTCCGCGCTCATACTCCAGAAGCTCAAACGCTCGGCCGAGTCTTACCTCGGGGAATCGGTCACGGAGGCGGTCATAACCGTGCCCGCCTACTTCAACGACGCCCAGAGGCAGGCGACCAAGGACGCCGGAAAGATAGCCGGGCTCGACGTGAAGAGGATAATAAACGAGCCGACGGCGAGCTCTCTCGCCTACGGTCTCGAGAAGAAAAAGGACGAGATCATAGTGGTCTACGACTTCGGCGGCGGCACCTTCGACGTCTCCATACTCGAGGTGGGCGAGGGTGTCTTCGAGGTCAAGGCCACCAACGGTGACACGCACCTCGGCGGGGACAACTTCGACCAGAAGATAATAGACTGGCTCGTCTCCGAGTTCAAGAAGGACCAGGGGGTCGACCTGTCGAAGGACAGGATGGCGCTCCAGAGGCTCAAGGAGGCCGCGGAGAAGGCCAAGATAGAGCTCTCCTCCACGATGGAGACGGAGATAAACCTGCCCTTCATAACGGCGGACTCGACCGGCCCCAAGCACCTCGTCATAAGGATATCGAGGGCGAAGCTCGAACAACTCGTCGGCGACCTCGTGGGCAGGAGCCGCAAGCCCTGCGAGATGGCGCTGCAGGACGCGGGCCTGAAGCCCTCGGACATAGATGAGATAGTGCTCGTCGGCGGCATGACGCGCATGCCCGCCATACAGAAGTTCGTCAAGGAGGTCTTCGGCAGGGACCCCCACAAGGGGGTCAACCCCGACGAGGTCGTGGCCATAGGCGCGGCCATTCAGGGCGGCGTGCTCGCCGGTGACGTAAAGGACGTGGTCCTGCTCGACGTGACACCGCTTTCCCTCGGCGTGGAGACGCTCGGCGGGGTGATGACGACCCTGATACCGAGGAACACCACCATACCGACAAAGAAGAAGGAGACCTTCACCACCGCGGCGGACAACCAGACGCAGGTGGAGATACACGTGCTTCAGGGCGAGAGGCAGATGGCGCGGGACAACCGCACGCTCGGCAGGTTCCACCTGATGGGCATCCCCTCGGCCCCCCGCGGCGTCCCCCAGGTCGAGGTCGCCTTCGACATAGACGCCAACGGCATACTGAACGTCTCCGCCAGGGACCTGGCCACGAACAAGGAGCAGAAGATAACGATCACGGCTTCGAGCGGCCTGGACAAGGACGAGGTCGAGAACATGGTAAAGGACGCCGAGGGCCACGCCGAGGAGGACAAGAAGAGAAGGGAGCTTATCGAGACGAGGAACCAGCTCGATTCGCTCGTCTACTCGACGGGAAAGCTTCTCGACGAGAACCGCGAGAAGCTGCCCGCAGAGGACATCACTCCCGTGGAGGAGGCGATAGCCGAGGGCAAGAAGGCGCTCGAGCAGGAAGAGCTCGAACCGCTGAAGGCGGCTATTGAAAAAATCAATACAGCTTCGCACAAACTGGCCGAAGTAATGTATAAGAGCGCATCAGCCGCACAGGAGGCGGCGCCGGAAGCCGGCGCGGAGCAGCCAGGGGCCGAAGAGAAGCAGGGCGAAGTCGTAGACGCAGAGGTTGTGGATGAGCAGAAGTAGTCTCGGCCATTCACGGGCGTTGAGCCTGCGGTATCGCGAAGGTCGCCGTAAAAAAGGAGTTTTTCCCGGGCAAGGTATGGCCGGGCCGCCCGAAGGGCGGCCCGGCTTCAGGTACGCACACTGAACGCCTCTCCATGGCGCAAATACCCTCCCCTTCTGGAAATCCTTCTTTTTTACAACCACGACGCTTACACCGCACATATCGACTTTAACGCTCCCTTAAGGCGGCCTCCCCTGGGATTATCCCAAAGGGGGCCATGCGCGCGCTCGAGGGCACCGGGAGCCCGGGTGGTCAGCACAGCGCGCCCCAATTCACCTGGGACGGCAAGATGGCTAAAAAAGACTATTACGAGATCCTCGGTGTCTCTAAAAAGGCGTCCGAGGAAGAGATAAAAAAGGCGTACAGGACCCTTGCCCGCAAGTACCATCCAGACCTCCACCCGGACAACAAGGCGGAGATGGAGGCGAAGTTCAAGGAGATAAACGAGGCGTACCACGTGCTCTCGGACCCGAAGAGGCGCTCGGACTACGACCTGACGGGCGCCGTCTTCGAGCCCGGCATGGGCGGGTATCCCCCCGGAGGGTATGGACCCCCCGGAGGCGTGCACTTCGAGGACTTCGGTTTCGGGGGCGGCGGCTTCGAGGACATCTTCAGCGAGGTATTCGGAGGGGCAAGGGGCAGAAGGGTCGTTATCCAGCGCGGTGCCGACATCGAGTACAGCCTCGAGCTCGACTTTATCCACGCCGCAAAGGGCACGAACGTCAGGGTAACCATAAGTCGAAGGACCGGCACCGGGACCATGACGGTCAAGATACCGCCCGGCGTGAGGAGCGGCTCCAGGGTGCGCGTGGAGGGCAAGGGGGACGCGGGGGTCGGGGGCGGTCCGCCGGGGGACCTCTACATAGCCATAAGGGTCAAGCCTCACAAGTACTTCCGCCGGGTAAAGGACGACGTCTACGTGGACGTGCCGGTGACCATAGCCGAGGCCACGCTCGGGGCCGAGGTAGAGGTGCCGACCATAGACGGCAAGACGAAGATAAAGATACCCCCCGGCATCCAGAGCGGCCAGAAGCTCAGGATAAAGGGCAAGGGGCTGTACACGACGCGGGGGCCCATGGTAAGGACCGACGAGTACGTGGTCATACAGGTCGCCGTGCCAAAGGGCATGGACGAGAAGGGCAAGGAACTCATACGGGAGCTGGAGAGAACAAATCCCTATGACCCGAGAAAGGGATTGTGGTAAAATAAGGATAGCGTTTTTGCTCAGGAGGTATGGATATCCAGCAGCCCAGGTCAGGGGTAACGGTTAGGAGGCGAAATTAGGCTGAAAAATGACGCTCTAACGACCTGATAAGCCGGTTTTGGCCTGTCAGGCCCAACCAAAGTTCCTGCAATGCCGGACACACGCGTTGCGAACGGTCAAGAGGTTATGATGACTGAACTGGAAGATATCAAAGAAAAGCTTACGCCCTCCTCGCGCAGGGTACTCGAGGCTGCCATCGAGGAAAGTAAGACCCGTCAGCATTACTACCTCGGTGTCGAACACCTTTTTCTCGCCTTCGCTAAGGTCGAAGAAGACTTCTTCAGGGAGGTCATGGAAGACCTCAACCTGGACGTCTACCATGTCCTGAACTTCCTCAACGAGCACCTCAACGTATCACGCCAGTACATAGGCCTCGGGCTCAAGATACCTCCGGCCACGCGCAACGTCTTCAGGCTCGCCAGGGAAGAGGCCCAGAGGTGGGGCCGCGAAGAGCTCGATTCCACCGACCTTTTCATAGCCATATTCCAGGAGAACCACAGCCTTCCGGCAAAGGTATTCCGCAGTTTCGGGCTCGACCCGGACTTCGTGATGCGCCGCATTACGCTCAAGGTAAGGAGCAAGGAGGAGATGGAGGAGGAGCTCAAGAAGAAGTACGAGCTGCCGCCCAACCTCAAGCACTTTGCCGTGAACCTCAACAAGCTCGCCCGCTTCGACAAGCTCCCGGTCATAATAGGCAGGGACGCCGAGATAGACCAGGTCATGGAGATACTCTGCCACGTGGACAGGTCCAACTCGGTGATGGTCGTCGGAGAGCCCGGCGTGGGCAAGACGGCCGTGGTGGAGGGCCTCGCCCGCAGGATAGAGCTCGAGCCCAATAAGGTGCCCAAACGCCTGCGCAACAAGCAGATAGTAAACCTTCAGATGAACTCGGTCGTCGCCGGCACTATCTTCAGGGGCATGTTCGAGGACCGTATCGAGAAGATTATAAAGGAGATAAAGGAGAAGAAGAACATCATCTTCTTCATCGACGAGGCGCACACCCTGATAGGCGCGGGCAGCGCCATGGGCGTGCCCTCGGACGCGGCCAACATATTCAAGTCCACGCTATCGAGGGGCGAGGTGCAGATAATCGGCGCGACCACCCTCTCCGAGTACAAGGAGTTCATCTCGGACGACGAGGCGCTCGCCAGGAGGTTCCGCCTCGTGAACATAGCCGAGCCCACGGTGGACGAAACGCGCAAGATAATCTACGGCATCAGGAGCAGGCTCGAGAAGAACTACTCGGTAAAGATAACCGACGAGGCGATAGAGACCGCGCTCGATATGAGCCAGCGCTACATGCGCAGCCTCAAGATGCCGGACAAGGTCATCGGCTGGCTCGACACCTCGTGCGTAAAGGTCGAGATAAACAGGCCCGAGGAGCCGGTAAAGAGCGCGGACGTCATAGAGGTCATCTCCCAGGAGACGAAGATACCGAGGGACATGATATTCCGCGACACCACGGGCAGGTTCAAGGACATGGAAAAGGCGCTCACGAAGAGGGTCGTGGGCCAGCGGGAGGCTATCACCGCGCTCTCCAAGAGGCTGCGGCTGAACAAGGGGCCCTTGAAGGAAAACTTCTCGCGCCCCGACGGCGTGCTCCTTTTCCTCGGCCCCACGGGCGTGGGCAAGACCGAGCTGGCCAAGTCGCTCGCGGAGTTCCTCTTCGGCGACGACAAGAAGATGATACGCATAGATATGAGCGAGTACAAGGACTCCGGTGTCGCCGTGGACAAGCTCATCGGCATGCCGCGCGGCATAGTGGGCTCCGAGCGCGGGGGGCTTCTTACCAACCCGGTGAGGGAGAACCCGTACTCCGTCGTACTGCTCGACGAGGTCGAAAAGGCGCACCCGTTCGTCCTGAACCTCTTCCTGCAGGTATTCGACGAGGGGTGGCTCACCGACGGACGCGGCAAGAGGGTCTACTTCAGCGACACGGTAATCATCATGACGAGCAACCTCGGCGTGGACGTCTTCAAGAAGTACGTCAAGCCGCTGGGCTTCCTGCCCGAGGGGCAGACCACCGACACGTTCAAGAAGGACATAATGAAGGACGTGGAGCACACCCTCTCACCCGAGTTCCTCAACCGCATAGACGACATCATCGTCTTCACGCCGCTTACGCGCGATGAGGTCAAGGAGCTTACGAAGATGTACCTTGACAGGATAGGCGCGCATATGGAAGAATACGGAAAGCATCTGTCCGTAACCGAAAAAGCGGTCGAGCATCTGGTCGAGGAGGGCTACAACCAGAAGTACGGCGCGCGCTTCCTCAAACGGCACGTGGACGAGAAGGTAAAGGTGCCGATAACGCTCAAGTGGAAGGAAGGGGATTCTTTCAAGGTGGACCTCAAGGGCACGGAGATCGTGCTCGAGGCCTCCCCTGCAAGCGAACCCGCTATGATATGATCAAAAAGATACTCGTACCGGTCGACGGCTCCGAGAACAGCAAAAGCGCTCTCGAATATGCCATCTGGATGGCAAAAAAATTCGAGGCGGCCATAATAGGCCTCAACGTCATCGACATGGTGGCGCTCGAGGGCCCGTTCCTGCACGACCTCTCCGGCTCCCTCGGCTTCGAGCCGTTCCTCAACTTCTCGACGAAGATGCGGGAGGCGCTTGAAGCAAGGGGCCAGTCGGTACTTGGCGACTTCTCCACGGTCTGCGCCTCCGCGAAGGTCGCGTGCGAGACCTCCATAGCCTACGGCATCGTACCCAACGAGATATGCAGCAAGGCCAACGTGGCCGACATAGTGGTCATGGGCCGGCGCGGCATGAACGTCAAGTTCGAGCACGGGCTTCTCGGCTCGACCACAGAGAACGTCCTGCGCAAGTCGCCCAAGTCCGTCATGATAGCGCCTGAAAAATACGCGCAGCCCAAAAAACCCCTGCTCGCCTACGACGGCAGCGCCAACGCCGGAAAGGCCATGCACTCGGCCGCGGAGTGGGCGAAGGTCCTCGGGCTGCCCCTTACGGTCGTCACCGCGTCCACCACCGGGGAGCAGGACGCGTACCTCAAAGAGGCCGAGGACTACCTGAAGCCCTACGGCATCAAGGCGAAGTTCGTGCATCTGGACGGAGAGCCCCCGGTCGCCATCAAGAAGTACTACGAAGATCAGGGCCACGACCTCATCTTCATGGGCACATCCCATCACTCGCGGCTCGTCGAGATGGTGCTCGGCTCTACCACCGAACACCTGATGAGGGCGCTGCCCGGCCCCTTCTTCCTCGAGAGATAAGCGGGGGACGCCTTCCCCCGGCAATCCTGCAACAAGCTGAAAAGCAGCCCCCCTTTCCCAGAGGGAGATCGAGGAGGGCTTTCTTTTTGTCATTCCGAGGGAGCGAAGCGGCCTAAGAATCTCCGGGCCTGTTGAGCCCAAAAAGACGAGATTGTTCCCCTTCGCTTCCGCTCTCAAGGCCTCGGCTCACTCGCCCGGAACGACACAAAGTGGTCTTGTCTCTAAAAATACACGGGTGATCAGAGCGTGCGGCGCTTTGGGAAGAGCGGGTGAGCGCGCCGGGGCGGTCCTCAGGGTGCGTAGCGCCCTTAAGTGGGGCGCGCGAGCGGGGAAGAGGAGGCCCCAGCTGAGCGAGCCTGATCACCGGAGCGCCCCGCGTGCAGGGGCGCAAAAGAAGTTGAAAGGACCCGCCGCGGCCCCTCTCCCCACAGGGGAGAGCTAAAATTCCCTTCAGTAAGACCAGTCTGCTTTCACCTCTTGTCCGTTCCATCCCTCGTTCACTCCACCCCTGCCCCGAGAACCCTGCTTTACCCCTTATTTAATTGACTTATCCTTATCGTAGTGCTAATTTTACATATTAATCCGGCATCGGCGGACACATGCGGGCCGGTGTTAAAACCACCCCTGAAACAACCAAGCTCACAACCGTAAGCCACCCTTCCCGGCCCTTCGCTCACAGGAGGGGGCGGGCCCAGAGATCGAAGGTTTGACATGGCGGTCGAGGCCAGAAACGATTACATCGAACGGGTAAGGACCTTTCTCGAGCACAACGACGAGGGCGGGCTCGAACGCTTCCTCTCCGGCCTGCACGCCTCCGAGATAGGCAGGGTGCTCTCCGGCGTAAGCGACGAGGAGGCCAAGTACCTCTTCAAGCTCCTCGACCCGGAGAGCGCTTCCGAGGCCATGCTCGAGGTAGACGAGCGCCTGCGCAAGGTCCTGATGTCCTCGATAAGCTCAAAGGAGCTTATCGAGGTCGTCCACGAGATGGAGACCGATGACGCCGCAGACGTCATCTCCGAGCTACCGGTCGAGGACGCCCGGCAGGTGCTCGAGGGCATAGAGGACACGGCGGCCGTCCAGAAGCTGCTCGTCTACCCGGAGGACACGGCGGGCGGAAAGATGCAGGCCGAGCTGGTCTCCGTGCGCGAGGACGCCACCGTGCAGGACGCCATAGAGGCCGTGCGCGCCCGTAGCGAGGACATAGAGCACATCTCCAACGTCTTCGTCGTGGACAGCGAGAAGAGGCTCGTCGGCACCGTCGGGCTCGACAAGCTCATACTCGCCCGCCCCACCACCCGGATAAAGGAGATAGCCAACCGCGAGCCGATGAAGGTGCACACCGGGCTCGACCAGGAAGAGGTCGCCAAGATATTCCAGCGCTACGACCTGCTCTCTGTGCCCGTCGTAGACAGCGAGAACCGTCTTGTGGGACGCATCACCATCGACGACATCGTGGACGTCCTCGAGGAGGAGATATTCGAGGACTTCTACAAGATGGCGGGCCTGAACGTGGAGGAGGGCGCGCTCGACCCGCCGCTGCGCTCCATATGGATGCGCGCGCCGTGGCTCCTGGTCAACCTCGGCACCGCCTTTCTCGCCGCCAGCGTGGTGAAGGTCTTTCAGGGCACCATAGAGAAGTACGTGGTCCTCGCCGTGCTCATGCCGATCGTGGCGGGCATGGGAGGCAACGCCGCCACTCAGGCCATAACGGTCATGGTGCGCGGACTCGCCCTCGGCGAGCTCTCCCTGAAGAACGCCCGCCGCATCCTCGTGAAGGAATCTCTCGTGGGGCTCGCCAACGGCTTCATGACCGGGGCCATAGCCGCCCTTATCGCGTACATGCTCGGGGCCAACCCCATAATCGGCCTCCTGCTATTCCTCGCCATGACATGCAACATGGTCGTGGCCGGGCTCTCCGGCTCGCTCATCCCCCTGGTCCTCAAGTGGTTCAAGGTCGACCCGGCCATCTCCTCGGGCATCTTCGTCACCACGTGCACGGACATCGGCGGTTTCTTCACCTTCCTCGGCCTGGCAACCCTGTTCATAAAGGCGGGGGTCTTATGAAACGGGGCCTGTACACCACCGAGGCGGTCATACTCAACTCCTTCGACTACGGAGAGTCCGACAGGATACTGACCTTCTGCACACAGCGCCACGGCAAGATAAAGGGCATCGCCAAGGGCGCGCGCAGGTCGCGGCGCCGCTTCGTCGGGAACCTCGAACCGACCTCTCTGGTGCGTATCGTCTTTTTCCACAGCGAGAGGAGCGAGCTCGTGCGCATCGAGGACGCAACGCTCCTCGAAGGCTTCCACACGCTCAAGGCCGACATAGACCTGCTCTCCCACGGGTGTTACTTCGTGGAGCTTACCTCGGAGTTGACGCGCGAGGGCATCGTCCTGCCAAAGGTGTTCGACCTTCTCTGCGAGTTCCTGAGGTCGCTCGACGCCGGGGCCGACCCCGGGACGCTGGCGCGGTTTTTCGAGGTGCGCCTGCTCTCCATGCTCGGCTACCTGCCCCACCTCTCCGGGTGCATCGTCTGCGAGGAGACCTGCGGGAAGGGGATCCAGGGGTTCAGCTCCGAGAGGGGCGGCGTGGTCTGCGGACCGTGCTCCGCGGGCGTGGGAGGCCTGCACCCCATATCCCCCGCCACGGCGGCCTCGCTCTCGCTGGCGCTCAAGCTCGACGTGGACAAGCTGTGCAGGCTCAAGGTGGCCCCGTCTTTCGTCGAGGAGAGCGAGCGGCTCCTCTACGACTTCATAAAGCACCAGATAGGCAAGGAGCTGAAGACGAAAAAGTTCCTCGACAAGATGAGGGGTGCGCAGTTCGGAACGGGTGCCGGAGCCTGATTTTTTTCAGTTATCGCGCGGGTGCGTGGGTTCGCCGCCGAAAAGGGGAGCGGGGAATATGCTGGTAGCATGAAAAAAGACCGATACGGCATCCTGCCGTCGGGGGAGAGAAGCAACCGCAAGGGCACGGGCGTATGCTGGTAGCATGAAAAAAGACCGATACGGCATCCTGCCGTCGGGGGAGAGAAGCAACCGCAAGGGCACGGGCGTATGCGGGTAGCATGAAAAAAGACCGATACGGCATCCTGCCGTCGGGGGAGAGAAACAACCGCAAGGGCACGGGCGTATGCGGGTAGCATGACAACGCCTTTTGACCTACGGGCGTTTTTAAAGTAAAATATTCTGTCCCGTTCCGCCTCCGAAGATAGGGGGCGGGGGACTCAAGGAAGGTCTGGTTTTTCGGACCTTTCGCGGCAAGCCATTGAAGAGGAGATTTGAAAATGCATTTTCAGGACGTGATACTAAACCTCCAGAAGTTCTGGGCCGAGAGGGGCTGCATCATCCACCAGCCCTACGACATGGAAAAGGGAGCGGGCACATTCAACCCGGCGACCTTCCTGCGCGTGCTCGGCCCCGAACCGTGGAGGGCGGCCTACGTGGAGCCTTCGAGAAGGCCCACCGACGGCAGGTACGGGGAGAACCCGAACCGCCTGCAGCAATACTACCAGTTCCAGGTCATATTAAAGCCTTCGCCCGATGATATACAAGACATCTACCTGGAGAGCCTGAAGGCCCTCGGCATCGACCCGCTGGCGCACGACATAAGGTTCGTCGAGGACGACTGGGAATCCCCGACGCTCGGGGCGTGGGGGCTGGGATGGGAGGTCTGGCTCGACGGCATGGAGATAACGCAGTTCACGTACTTCCAGCAGGCGGGCGGCATCGACCTGAAGCCCGTCTCCGGCGAGATAACCTACGGGCTCGAGCGCATAACCATGTACCTGCAGGGCGTGGACAACGTATACGACCTCCGATGGAACGACGGGATAAAGTACGGGGACGTGCACCTGCAAGGCGAGGTCGAGTTCTCGAAGTACAACTTCGAGGAGGCCGACACCCGGATGCTATTCACCCTCTTCGATATGTACGAAAAGGAGAGCTTCAGGCTTCAGGAGAAGGGGCTTTTCCTCCCGGCGTATGACTACTGCCTCAAGTGCTCGCACGCCTTCAACCTGCTCGACGCCCGCGGGGCCATAAGCGTGGCCGAGAGGACGCGCTTTATCGGCAGGGTCAGGGCGCTTTCGCGCGGCTGCGCCGAGGGGTACCTTAAGAGCAGGGAAGGGCTCGGCTTCCCGCTCCTCAGGGAGCCGGCCGGGGCTTAGAAGACTTCTTTCATGCGTTGCAGGTTGAGGATGCCGGGGCTTGTTCCTCGACCCCGGCCTGCGAAGCAGGGCCTGAAAAACGCCTGAGCCCGGTTATCCGGCGGATGGCCTTTAAAAGGAGGGCATGAAATGACGGTCAACAATGGAATGAAGGAGCATTGGGAGTCGATCTATCGGAAAAAGGGGTTGAAGGAGGTCAGCTGGTATCAAGAGCGGCCGAAGGCCTCTTGGGAATTGATGGAATTCATAGGTATCAGGAAGGATGCCGCCATCATAGACATCGGCGGCGGAGATTCGCTGTTCGTGGATTTTCTCCTCTCTGAAGGGTTTTCGAATATCACCGTGCTCGACATATCCGGGGAAGCGATCTCGAGAGCGAAGAAGAGGCTTGGAGCAAAGGCCGGCACGGTCAGGTGGATCGTCTCCGATATCATGGATTTTGCCCCGACGGAAAGGTATGACCTGTGGCACGACCGCGCGGTGCTTCATTTCCTCTCTGAAAGACGGAAGCTTGACAGGTACGTGAAGACCGCGAGGCAAGCCATGAACATCAACGGCAAATTGATCGTAGGCACGTTCTCGGAGAGTGGCCCCGAGAGGTGCAGCGGCCTGACCGTCCACCGGTACTCCGAGACCGGGATGCAGGCGCAATTCAAGCGCTACTTCAACAAGATAAAATGTGTCTTCGAAGACCACGTCACCCCGTTCAAGACCATTCAGAATTTTATTTTTTGCGGTTTTCAACTGGCATAGCCGCCGCTTTTCGCCATGGCGGGCTCCCCGCAACTCCCGGTTCGCCATAATCGGACAATGTCCCTTCAAACCAACCCGCGAGGCCTATGACAAACCACAAGCTGGTCCTGCCCGAGCATCTCAACCACTACGGCTACCTCTTCGGCGGCTACCTCCTGCACTGGGTGGACGAGTACGCCTACATCACCGCCAACCTCGACTTTCCCGGCCACAGGTTCGTCACCATCGGGCTCGACAAGGTAGTCTTCAGGAAGAGCATCCGCATGGGCACCGTCCTCAAGTTCGACATCAACCGCACGCGGGTGGGCAGCACCTCTGCCGTATACTACGTCAGGGTCTTCAGCGACTCCATCGAATCGGGCGCCGAGGAGCTCGTCTTCGAGACGAACATCACCTTCGTCAATATCGATGAGGCGGGCAAGAAGCAGGCGATAAAAAAAGCCCCGGAGGGGTAGCTCTCTTTTACGGACCGTGGTCGGGCCGTGAACGAACAGATCGTTCTTGTTGGATTTGGTTCCATCGACTAAACTGCGGGGTGTAGAACTTGAAAGAGATACCTCCTTATCTACTACGATTTTTCAATGACTACACCTGTCTAAAGCCCGGAGTTCCGCGCTTCCCCTCCCTCGATGGGAGGGGATTGAGGGGAGGGTGAAGGATTCTTTTTCACCCCCTCCTCCGTCCTCCCCCATCAAGGGGGAGGATAAAAATATCCTCCGCTACGCCAGCTAAATCTGGCTCCGCTCCGGGCGGCCATTCATCCCCGAGCTTAAAAGCTCGAGGTTTTCTGACCGATTTGATAAAGAAGAACATGCTCTCAGTTTTATTGAGGGGGAGGTGCGATTTGGTCTTCTCACCAAATACAAAAAAATAGAAGGCGCCCGAAAAGACGAGACGGAGGGTGAAGCATCCTACGAGTATGACAAAAAAGCCCCACAAATCAGCATAGACGTTAAAACCGGACAGGCCATCGACCAGGGGATATCCGACCAAAATATTCATTGCAGTATTTCTTCAGTGATCCCATACTACATTGTTGCGACCACAGATCCTGACATTGACATTGCTGAAATGAAAAAACAGTTCGGAGATTTTGTTGTGCGCATAAGCAATCCCTTAGCCTTATTAAAACGGATAAATACCGTTTGGAAGAATCACCCCCTATCCTTCAATGGCTGCGCAGAGTTAAAAAAAGTGGTGTATAACAAGGACGGTCTACTGCAACCTGATCCATATTTGCTCGGACCCTCTGACTATACCTATATCCAAAAACCGAAAAAGTTTGCTAAGGAAAAGGAGTTCCGATATGTATTAACCGGCAAGACAGAGAATTACGAAACTGCGGAACCCTACTTCATATTGCAGGTAGCTGGATGTAAAGAAATATGCCGCTTGCACAGCGGGTAGGTTGGGTTACCGGAGCGTAACCCGACAACCTAATAACGAAAGCAGAAATCACCCTCCCCTATATCCCCTCCCATCAAGGGAGGGGATATTTTGAGTCTCGCAATGCCCTTTCACCCCTCCCCTCTCGTCATGGAATGTTGGGGGAGGAAGTCTACCCGTTTTGTATTCTTGTCTCTAAAAATAACCGGGTGATTGGAGCGAGCGGCGCTTTGGGAAGAGACGGGTGAGCGCGCCGGGGCAGGTGCCGTAGGGCGCGAAGCGACCTTAAGCGGGGCGCGCGAGCGAGGAAGAGGCGGCCCAGCTGAGCGAGCCTAATCACCAAAGCGCCCCGCGTGCAGGGGCGCAAACGCCGCTGAGGTGACCCCCCGCGGCTCCTCTCCCCGAAGGGGAGAATGACGATTATTTTCCCAAAACAAGACTCCTCGCTCCGCCCGGAACGGCGGGTAGATGAAAAAAGCCCCCCGCGGCCATGGCCGCGGGGGGTTTCGATGCTTCGAGCCGGCACGCCCTAATACTTCGAGACGTTCATCTCCTGCATCTTGCCGGTGACCATGTAGACCACCCTCTCCGCGATGTTGGTGACCCTGTCCGCTATCCTCTCTATGTTGTGCGCCGTCCAGATGAGGTATGTCGCGTCCTTTATTATCTTCGGGTCCTTTATCATCAGGTGGACAAGCTCGGTGTATATCTCGTCGTAGAGCGCATCGACCTCGTCGTCCTCGTCGCATATCTTCTTCGACGCCTCGACGTCACGGTCCACGAACGCCTGCATGCACCTGTTGAGCATCGAGAGCGCCTTGTCCGCCATGACGGGCATGTCCACAAGAGGCTTTACGAGCGGCCCGTCCCCGATGGAGACGCTTATCTTGGCTATGCCCTCGGCGTGGTCGCCGATGCGCTCGAGGTCGGTTATGATGTTGATGATGGAGGCGAGCGTCCTCAGGTCTACCGCCATCGGCTGCTGCGTGGCGATGAGCTGGATGCACTTCTCCTCTATGTCGAAACGCTTCCTGTTGACCTCGATGTCGTTCTTCATTATCTGCTTCGACAACCCTATGTCCCTGCTCTTAAGGGCGTCCATGGAGGCCTTCAGGGCGGCCCCGACCATCTCCGCCATCTCGCGGACATCGTCCTGCACCCCTTTCAACGCATTATGGTAAGCCTCTCTCGTCATCGTATGTATCTCCTTGTAGTTAAAAACCCGGCTTCCCCTTCATCCCCTTGCGCCCCCTTCTCCCGGCTGAAGAGCCCCGCCTTTCAAACCCCTGCCCACACCCCCCAAACACCACGCTCCTCTCTCGCCCCTTGCCCCCTTGCCCCCTTGCCGGGCGGCTAACCGAACCTTCCGGTTATGTAGTCCTCCGTAAGCTTGTTGGAAGGCGCGGTGAATATCTTCTCCGTGCTGTCGTACTCCACCACCTCGCCCATCATGAAGAACCCGGTCTTCTCCGAGACACGCGCCGCCTGCTGCATGTTGTGAGTGACTATGACGACGGTGAAGTTGGTCTGGAGCTCCGTCATGAGGTCCTCTATCTTTGCGGTGGCCACGGGGTCGAGCGCGGAGCAGGGCTCGTCCATGAGTATGACCTCCGGCTCCACGGCCACCGCGCGGGCGATACAGAGCCTCTGCTGCTGGCCCCCGGAGAGCGAGAGGGCGGGCTCATGGAGCCTGTCCTTTATCTCGTCCCACAGGGCCGAGTCCTTGAGCGCTTTCTCCACCTTGCCGGGTATCTCCTTGCGGGCCATGCCCATCAGCTTGAGCCCGAAGGCGATGTTCTCGTATACCGACATGGGGAACGGCGTGGGCTTCTGGAAGACCATGCCGACCTTGCTCCTGAGCTTGATAAGGTCGAGCCCCTTCTCGAGAATGTTGCGCCCGTCGAGGATTATCTCCCCCTCGTACCGGTTGCCCGGGTACAGGTCGTGCATCCTGTTCAGGCACCGCAGGAAGGTGGTCTTGCCGCAGCCCGAGGGGCCTATGAGCGCCGTAACCTGCTTCTCGTTGACGGCGAGGTCTATGCCCTTGAGCGCCTGCTTTTCCCCGTAGTAGAAGCTGAGATTCTTTATCGCTATCTTGGTTTCCATGCCTTAGGCGTTCTTCCCCCGCACTATTATCTTGGCCAGTATGGTAACACAAAGCAGTACGGCGGTGATAAGAAAAGCGGCGCCCCACGCCATCTGGTGCCAGTCGTCGTACGGGCTCATGGCGTAGTTGAATATGGTCACGGTAAGGGTCGCCGTGGGCTCCCTTACGTCGAAGTTCCAGAAGGAGTTGTTGAACGACGTGAACAACAGCGGCGCGGTCTCTCCTGAGACGCGCGCAACAGCGAGCATCACCCCGGTGGTTATGCCGCGTATCGCCCCCTTGTAGACTACGAAGACGGTGACCTTCCAGTGGGGGGCGCCCAGGGCGAGGGCCGCCTCCCGCGTGGCGTCCGGCACGAGCTTGAGCATCTCCTCGGCGGTGCGTATGACCACGGGCAGCATTATGATGGCCAGCGCCACGGCGCCCGCAAGGGCGGAGAAGCCGCCGAAGGGCTTTACGAGTATGGCGTAGACGAATACGCCTATGACGATCGACGGGGCGCTTACGAGTATGTCCGAGAGGAACCTTACGACCGAGGCCACCCTGCTCTTCCTGCCGTACTCGGAGAGGTACGTGCCGGCGAGTATGCCCGACGGGACGCCGAGGAGCGTGGCGATGACGGTTATGAGGAAGGTGCCCAGGATGGCGTTCGCGAGCCCGCCGCCCTCCATGCCGGGGGGCGCGGGCAGCTGGGTGAAAAAGCCGGTGCCGAGGGCGGGCAGCCCGAGCACGAGGACGTCCTTCAATATCCAGACGAGGAATATTATGCCGAAGGCCGCGGAGAGAGTGGAAACGCCGAGCGCCACGCGACTTACTATCTTGCGTCTCATGTATACAAAAGAGTTCACTGCCTGAGCTATCTCCTGGATCCTGGTGCCCCTAAGCCTTGCCCCCGCGGTACGAGAACCTGCCGATAAGGAGCTTGGCGAGAGCGAGCACTATGAAGGTTATGACGAAGAGTATGAGGCCGAGCTCCACGAGGCTCGCAAGGTATACCGGCTCGACCGCCTCCGTGAACTCATTGGCCAGAGTGGCGGATATGGAGGTGGCCGGGTCGAGCAGCGATACGCTTATGTCGTGCGCGTTGCCTATGAGGAACGTAACGGCCATCGTCTCCCCGAGCGCCCTGCCGAGCCCGAGGATGACCGCCCCTATGATGCCGGAGCGCGTGTACGGGATGACGACCTTCCTTATGACCTCCCACCTGGTGGCGCCCACGCCGTAGCCCGATTCCTTGAGTATCGGCGGGACCATCTGAAATATGTCCCGCGAGACCGATGATATGAACGGGATTATCATTATCGCGAGGATGAACCCCGCCGGGAGCATGCCGATGCCGATGGGCGCGCCGTCGAAGAGCGGGATGAAACCGAGATAGTCGACGATGTGGGGCTCGACGTAGTCGGCGAGGAACGGCGCGAAGACGAACAGACCCCACATGCCGTATATGATAGATGGTATGGAGGCCAGCAGCTCTATGGCCGTGCCCACCGGCCCCTTGAGCCTGCGGGGGGCTATCTCGGTAAGGTATATGGCGATGCCCAGGCTTATCGGAAGGGCGATGACGATGGCGATAATCGACGAGACTATCGTGCCGTAGATGGCGGGCAGCGCGCCGAACTCGAGGTTTACCGGGTCCCACGAGGTGCTGACGAGAAAGCCCGGGCCGAACCTCTTTACCGCGGGCCACGCCTCCCTGAAGAGCACGAGGAAGATAACGCCGAGCAGGAGCATCACGAAGAGCGCGAAAAAATATGAGACCCCCCTGAAAAGGGCGTCCCCGGCCTTGTCCGCCTTGTGTCTGTCTAAGAATCGCATGGGCGCATTATAATATAAACGTGGTGAACGGACAACCCGTAAAACAGGCACACCCCGGCCAGAGCCGGGGCGCCCACTGTTCTGAACAACACCTCAAATGAATGCCGCTATTTGTTCCAGACAGGCTTCCCGCCGCAGGTCACATTCTCTGTCCAGCTCCGCTCCATGAGCCGCCAGACCTTCTCCGGAATGGGCACGTAGTCGAGAGAGGTCGCCATCTGCGCGCCGTTCCTGTATGCCCAGTCGAAGAACTCGAAGACCTTCTTTACTTTGCCGCAGTTCTCCGGCTTTTTGTGCACGAGGATGAAGGTAGCCCCCGAGATAGGCCACGAGTCCTTGCCGGGCTGGTCGGTAAGGACGACCGAGTACCCGGGGGTGTTCTCCCAGTCGGCCCCGGCGGCGGCGGCCATGAAGGTATCTATGGAGGGCTCCACGAATCCGCCGTCCCTGTTCCTGAGCTTCGTGTGGGTGAGCTTGTTCTGGAGGGCGTATGCGTACTCGACGTAACCTATCGAGTTCTTTATCCTTTTAACGTATGTGGCCACCCCCTCGTTGCCCTTGCCGCCAACTCCCGCGCTCCAGTTGACCGCCTTGCCGAAGCCGACCTTCTTGCCCCACTCCGGGCTTGCCTTGTCCAGGTAGCTGGTGAATATCCATGTGGTGCCGCTGCCGTCGGAGCGGTGCACGACCGTTATCCTGCCCGCGAGCTTGAGCCCGGGGTTGAGCTCCTTTATCCGGGCGTCGTCCCACCTCTTTATCTTGCCCATGTATATATCGGCGAGCACCTTCCCGGTAAGCCTCAGCTGGCCGGGCCTTACCCCCCTTATGTTCACCACCGGAACGACCCCGCCTACGGCCATTGGGAACTGTATGAGCCCGGACTCGTCGAGGGCCTTTGCGCTGAGCGGGGCGTCGCTTGCGCCGAAGTCGACGGTCTTGGCCTGTATCTGCTTTATGCCGCCGCCGCTGCCTATCGACTGGTAGTTGAGCCTCACGCCCGTCTTCCTGGCGTAGGTGTATGCCCACTTGGAGTAGAGCGGGTAGGGGAAGGTAGCGCCCGCCCCGTTTATAAGCTCGGAGGCCTCGGAGAGGCCCGCTACGCCGAGACAGACAAACAGGGTTATAAGAAAGAGTATCTTCTTCATTTTTCTCCTCTTCTACATGTTTTAAGTAACAGATTTATATTACAGTAATGTTACAGTCCCGTTACAGGACTGTTACCTTATCCTGTGGCCGCCTTTTTGAGCCCCGCCTTTCTGAGCCCCGCCTTTCTGAGGAAGAGGGGCGGCCCCTTCGGGTAGGACCCCGAAGGGGGCCGCCCCCGGATGAAGCCCCGCCCGGAGGCGGGGCACTTGAAGGACGGCCGGGAGGGGGTCCTAAAAGACGTACTGGGCCTGCACGAAGAGCTCGTCCTCGTCGCTGCCCTTTACGCCATTGAGGTCCTTGCCCATCCTGTAGGTGAGCTGCGCCTTTATGTCGTGCTTCTCGAAGAACCAGTTGGCCCCGAAAGAGGTCCTCTTCCACTGCGTGGTGTAGTTGTCCGCGTCCTGCACCTGATAGCCCGCCACAAGCTCGAGCCTGTCAGGCAGCACCATATACCCGCCCTCGAGCGCGTAGTTGGCAAGCTCCGTGGTGCCGTTCCTGTATATGCCCGCGGTGACCGTGGGGTCCACCGTGTCGGCGTTGAATATATTGTACTGCGCATCCACGGATACGCCCAGATAACGGAACGCGCCGCTTACCTCGAAGCCCGTCACGCTGTCCACGTCGGGGTTGTCGCCCGTGCTCATGTCGGCCCCGGCGGTGGTGTAGGTGTTGTTGTCCCCGTCGTTGTTCCACGTGAAGGCCGCCACACCCACGGTGGCCTTCATCCCGTCGCGCTTGAAGTCCCCCTGGCTCATCTTCAGGTGCCCGAAGGGGTGGTAATCGACCCTGCCGGTGAGCATCCAGCCCTGGTTGAAGTCGGAACTCTTGTTCACGGGGGTGTCGAAGTCGAGCTTCGCGGAGTCCGGGTCTATGTCCGCGGCCGAGACGGATGCCGCCCATGTTATCCTCTTGTCCATCAGGTGGCCGTCGACGCGGACGCCGAGGTTCCTGTCCGGGGAGCCGTAGTTGTGGTCGCCGACGAAGGTCCTCTCAACGAGCTGCTGCTTCTTGGACGAGGTGAGCGCCTCCCTCGAGAACGGGGCGTAGGCGTTGCCGACCTTTATCTTTATCCCGTCCAAGCCCCTGTACTCCATGTAGGCGTCCTTTATCGCTATCTCGTTGTCACCGCTGGCCTCGCCCATGTCCCACTGGAACTTGCCGAGCCAGTCCTTATGGATGGAGCCCTCTATATAAGGGCGAAGCCTCCTGAATGCGAGGTTGTCGCTGGTCGAGCCGTTCTGCACGTCGGTGTTGTGGTACTGGAGCTGTATCCTGCCGCCTATCTTCACGAACTTGTCGCCGCTCTTGTATACGGTTATGCCTGCCGCCCCGGCCGGAGTAGCCGCCATGACGCCCGCCACCGCCAGTGTGCCCAGAATAATCCCGCTCAGAATCCTTCTCTTCATCTCTGTGATCTCCTCCTTGGGTTTTGTCCTCAAACGGACTTTTTCGAATGCTCCCTCTGCGTCCTGCGTTTACCCACTTATAGCGGGTCTTTGTTACAGGGGCATTACAGCCCGGTTACGTTGATGTTACACCTCCGGCCTCTGTCAAGCCTTTGCCGCAAATAGGGATTGACACGCCTTCGTTCATTCGGGTACGATAAACGGGTTTTCGTTTTTTTCAGTGGGGCGCTCAATAGCCCTGAAAACCCTTGGAATAAGGGTAAAACAAAACAAGGAGCTTTGAATATGGGCACAAGGAAATCAGCGGACATCCTTAAAAGGGCGGTCAGGCTCATCCCCGGCGGCGTGAACAGCCCCGTGAGGGCCTTCAAGGCCGTGGGCGGAAGACCACTTTTCATATCCAGGGCACGCGGCTCGAAGATATACGACGCGGACGGCAACGAATACATAGACTACATAGGCTCATGGGGGCCGATGATACTCGGGCACGCTCACAGGGGCGTGAACGCGGCGCTCAAGAAGGCGATAGACAGGTCCACGAGCTTCGGCGCGCCCACGGAGCTGGAGGTAACGCTCGCGGAGCAGACACTGGGGGCGTTCCCCTCCATGGACATGGTCAGGTTCGTAAGCTCCGGCACGGAGGCCACGATGAGCGCCCTGAGGCTCGCGCGGGCGTACACCGGCAGGGACGGCATATTGAAGTTCGAGGGCTGCTACCACGGCCACTCCGACAGCCTGCTCGTCAAGGCGGGCTCGGGGGCCGCGACCCTCGGCGTGCCCGACAGCCCCGGCGTCCCGGCGGCCCTCGCCAGACAGACTTTCAACGCCGTCTACAACGACCTCGCCTCCGTGGAGAAGATATTCAGGAAGAAGCCGGAGTCCATCGCCTGCGTCATCATCGAGGGCGCGCCCGGCAACATGGGCGTGGTACTTCCCAGGGAGGGCTTCCTCAAGGGGCTTGTAGGGCTGTGCAAAAAGTACGGCGCGCTCCTTATCATGGACGAGGTGATGAGCGGCTTCAGGCTCTGCTACGGCGGGGCGCAGAAGGTCTTCGGCGTGGACCCGGACATAACCTGCCTCGGCAAGGTCATCGGCGGGGGGCTTCCGGTCGGGGCCTTCGGGGGCAAGAGGAAGATAATGAAGACGCTCGCGCCGACCGGGCCGGTATACCAGGCGGGCACGCTCTCCGGAAACCCGATAGCCATGACCGCGGGCATAGAGACGCTCAAGAACCTCCGCAAGAGGGGCACCTACGAAAAACTCTTCAAGACCACGGACACGCTGGTGGAAGGGCTCGCCGAGATAGCCAAAAGGCGCGGCGTGCCGCTCCAGACGTCGAGGGCCGGGGCGATGTTCACGATATTCTTCAACGAAAGGCCGGTGCACGACTATCAGGGCGCGAAGGGCTCGGACCTCAAGAGGTTCGGCAAATACTTCTCCCGCATGCTCTCCAGGGGCGTCTTCCTTCCGCCCTCGCAGTTCGAGGCGGTCTTCGTAAGCCTCGCGCATACGCCCAAGGACATAGAGAAGACCCTCGATGCGGCGGACAAGAGCATGACGCGGCTTTAGGCTCCGCCAGAGCTTCATCTGCGCAAAGGCCCCGTCTAAAGACGGGGCCTTTGCTGTTTGAGCGCCCGGTCCACGTCCCGTCAGAGAAAAGCGTACCCGAGCAGCGCGAGGCCGAGCAGTATGCGGTAGACGATAAAGGGCTTCATGGAGGAGCGGGAGATGAACCTCAAGAAGTAGTGGATGGTCAGGTACGCGGAGACGAAGGCCACCAGCCCGCCGATGATGACGGCGTTCCACGGCGTGTCCATCCCCGCCTTCACCATCCCCACGCCCTCCTTGCCCCCGGCGAGCGCGCCCACCACGATGGCGAGCAGGAACGAGAAGCGCGCGGCCGCCGTCCGTGAGAGCCCGGCGAAGAGCCCGGCGGTGATGGTAATGCCGGAGCGCGACGTGCCGGGTATGAGCGCGATGGCCTGCGCAAGGCCCACGAACAGGGCCTCGGGCACTCGCACCCTTGCCACCTCCATCGTCCCCGGCCTGTTGTCCGCCAGCCAGAGCACGAGGCCCCAGAGGACCGACGAGAAGCCGATCACCTCGAGGGTGCGCAGCCTGAACGCCACGATGTCGTGGGCGAGCAGGCCCGCCACGGCCACGGGGACGGTCGCCCCGAGCACCATCCACGCCAGCGCGCCGTCTGGGTTGTGCCTCACGCTCCGGGCGGCGATGGAGCGGAAAAAGCCGCGCAAAAGGCGCCAGACGTCCTTCCTGAAGTAGATGACGACGGCGAGCCACGTGGCGGTATTGAGCGCCACGTCGAACGATAGTCCCTGGTCGGGCCATGACGTGATGTACGGGACGAGGATGAGGTGCGCGGTAGATGAGATGGGCAGGAACTCGGTTATGCCCTGTACGAGGGCGAGCACGACGGCCTGAATAACACCCATTTACGGTCCCTTCCAGCATGTAGTCGACGGCGCGCCGCCGTCAAGCCCTAAAGCGGATCTCGTGCTTCCCGCCCCCGCAAGCGGGGGGAGGGTCCGATTATTGAAAAATTCGAAAGATCAGGCGAGGTTCAGGGGCAGCTCTTCCGGGGCCTTCTCCATCTTCTTCCTTATCTCCCTGGCGTAGCCGGTCTCGACCTTGAGGCCGAGCTTGCGAGCCTTGGCAAGGGCTATATCGAGCGCCTTCAGCCCCTTGCGGCTGTCCTGCATGAACTCGAGCTGCGCGATGGTAAGCAGGCAGTAGACAAGCCCCCTCTCGTCCTTCGTCTGCTTGAAGAGGCTTACCGCCTCCTTGAAGTCGTCGGCGGCTGGGGTGCGCCTGCCGAGCATCATGAGCGCGCTGCCCTCGCCCCAGAGCGTGTACGCGTAGCTCACCCGGTCGCCTATCTTCCTGTAGTTCTGCTTCGCCTTCCTGAAGAACGAAAGGGCCTTTTTGAACTCCCCCCGCATGCGCAGGGAATTGGCTATGCCGCAGTAGGAGTACGCTATGCCGAAGATGTCGCCGAGCCTGTTGAAGAGCTTGTTGGCCGCGGTGTAGTATTTAAAGGAGTCCCCGTACTCGCCGAGCACGCGGGAGGCCCCGCCGAGGCCCGTAAGGCAGTACCCGGCCCCGCTGCGGTCCTTCAGGGCGACGAACATCTCTTGTGCCTCCTTGAACCCCTCTATCGCGCCCTTGAGGTCTCCCTTTACCCTCAGCGCCCCGGCCCGCGCCCAGAGGGTGAAGGCCACGCCGTCGCTGTCGTCCATCTTCGCGTACCCTTTAAGGGCCTTGTTGAATATGGCAAGGGCGCCCTTTACATCGCTCAGTGCGCGCAGGGACAGGCCGAGGCCGACGAGCGCGTCGAGGGCGCGCGCTTCGTCTCCGAGCTTCTCGACGAGCTTGTGCGCCTCCATGTAGCACTTACTCGCCTTCGTGAACTCGCCGACCATCCTGTAGGTGTCCCCGAGGGCGAAGTAGCAGGCGCTCCTCAGTTCCCTGTCCCTGCCCGAGAGCCTCTTCGCCTCGAGGTACAACGGTACGGCCTCGAGGAACTTCGATAGCTCCCTCTTCTTCTCCGCCTTCTCGAATACGGTGTGCGGGTCCTCTGTCATCCGTGCGCCCCCATGCGATGAAAGGTTCATCCGATAGTCTGCCAATTATAGTCTTAAAGGGTATGGTTGTAAAGGGCGGGCTGCGCGCTTATGCGCTTTACACCCGCCGGGCCTTTTGATAACCTCTA
>JBHHYT010000028.1:0-24452 GCA_046757705.1 Thermodesulfobacteriota bacterium | reverse complement strand
GGCGGTGTCCGTGGCCTCTAGACGATGGGGACCTGCTTTAACAAACTGTCGTATATAAAATGGTGAGCCGCCCGGGGCTCGAACCCGGGGCCACCTGCTTAAAAGGCAGATGCTCTACCAACTGAGCTAGCGGCTCAAATTCCGCGATCTATTCATCTTTAAACCCCTGAACCCATTAACCTGCAATTATTATCATACAGAACGGGGAGATGTCAAACCTAAAAAGCCCCTCCGGGGAAGATTCCGCCCCTCCGACAGGATGCTCTTTTCACGGAAAACGCCGGGCCGCCAGGCGCGCCTATACCCTTCTGAGCCTTTCCACCGTCTCCCTTACGGCACGGCGCCTTATGCCCTTGAGCATCAGGTGTATGCCGCATATGAACTCGTCCCGCTCCTCGGGCGTGAGCGTCCTGTAGAGCCTCACCAGCAGGGCCTCCCTGTCCTCGACGGGCAGCCCCTCCTCCACGCTCATCTGGCACCTGAAGAAGTACGAGGGGTCTTTCTCCATGACCTCGGCGAGCTTCAGCCACTCCTCGGTCGTTATCGGGATGCCGCCGCTCTCCTTGCGCACGTACGTGGTCCTGTCGATGCCGAGGCTCCGGGCCATGAACTCCTGCCTCAGCTCCATGTCCATCCTCAGCCTTCTAAGGCGCGCGAGTATCTCTTTTTTGGTAAGCATCCCCTTTTGCATGCTCCTGAAAAACCCCGGAATGAAAGAACCGCCCTCTGCTGTGGCCGACAGTTGATGGGAAAGACGCCTCCTGGTGCAAAGAACCTTTACCTCAAGGCATTGAAAACAGTCTTCTTGCGTCGTTCTTTATGATGAAAAGCCAGAGTATGTTGCCAGAAGTCGGCTTCGCTGAATGACGAAAGGCGGGTCGTCGTACTTGATGGGGCCCCGGGGCCTCAAGCGGTCTCGTACCGCACGCTGGAAGCTGCCCGTCAGTACCTGATGACTCTGCGCAGAAAATCCTTTACCTCCAGAAAAAACTCCTTGGTCTGGTATAAACGGAGCAGGGCGTCGTTCTCGAGATAGTCCAGAGACGGGCTCATCTTCAACTCGCTGCGCGCCTCGTTGAGCTTTTCGATGAAGGGGTCGAGCTTGTCGCTGAACTTCACCGCTATAGCCGTCATGCTCGCCACTGGCCCCTTGTGCATGGCGGTGGACCCGCTGGTCAGGAAAGCCGCCACGGCCGCGTGGCACGCACAGTGGTAGGCCACCGTCACCGATGGCGCATAAAGGCCCTGCTTGTGCAGAATCTCCGCCGACAGGAGGTAGTCATCCGCCTTTTTCATCTCGGCCCTTATCCTGTTCCTTCTCTTCAGGTCCAAAACCCACGACTCCTTTCAAAGGGCAAAGTCCTGTCCCGAAGAGGCAAGGGGGAGCGCCACAGCCGCCTTAAAGAACGCCGGCGTGCGTGACAAGGACTTAAATAACCCAAAACTTTCTACAAGTCAAACAATATGCACGCCCGGGAGGCCATAGACAGGCCCGTATCGCAAGGATGCGGCCATCGCACGCCCCGGGCTTCTCCGGCAGATGGCCGGAGCAAGGGTTTTATAATTTCATATCGGGAGAGTGAACGCATTCTTTAACGGAAACGCGAGAGGACGGCGCCATGGCGGCCTTGAAGCGCCGTAGAGGGGTGCGGTTTGCCCCCCGGAGGGGGCGCGCAACGGAGCCCCTGCGGCATATCCCTGCCCAACCATCTGAAAAACCGCGTAAAATCACATTGTCGACAGCAAATCTTTATAGTATTATTGGAAAATGCCACGCGCGATGGACATCTACATATTCAAGGAGGTCACCGTCCCGTTCCTCCTGAGCCTTGCGGTCCTGACCGTAACGGCGCTTTTAAGCAAGATCATCAAGATAATAGAGCTCATGGTGACGCACGGCATAGGCGCCTCTTTCATCTTCTGGTTCGTGGTCTCCGTCATCCCGACCTTCCTCATCTACACGATACCGATATCCTTCCTCCTGGGCGTGCTCATCGCCTTTACGCGCCTGAGCTCCGACAGCGAGATAACCGCCATGAAGGCCGGCGGCCTGAGCCTGTTCAACATAATGAAGCCTGTGCTCGCCGTGGCGGTGCTCGCCTACGCCGTCACCCTCGCCTTCACCCTCTACATATTCCCGTGGGGCAACCAGAACATCAAACAGCTCCTCTTCGAGGCCGCGCGCTCGCGGCTGGTCTCCGGCATAGAGGACAAGACCTTCTACGACCGCTTCAAGGGGGTCGTCCTGTACGTCGACCACCTGAA
Organism: Thermodesulfobacteriota bacterium; assembly: GCA_046757705.1. GTDB lineage: Bacteria > Desulfobacterota > GWC2-55-46 > GWC2-55-46 > GWC2-55-46 > JBHHYT01. Next base: position 22,187 of record JBHHYT010000028.1, on the reverse strand, counting down.
CCAGAAGACGGGGGAGATGGAGGGCATCTTCATCTCCGAGGGTTCCGGGGGCGCCGGGGCGGAGCCGAACGTCTTTTTCGCGAAAAAGGGCGTCTTCTCACAGTCCACCGATGATTCCACCGTCTACCTGAAGCTCTTCGACGGCACCATACACCGCAAGTCCTCCGGGGGGGGCGGGTCGTACCACATAGCGGAGTTCTCGACCTACGTGCTCGAGCTCGACCTCGCGGGCGTGCCGGCGGCCATGGCCGGGAACAGGTCCAACAGGGAGCTGTACCCCGGGGAGATGGTCGAGAGGGTGCGGCAGATCAGGGCAAAGGGCGAGGACACCTCGCCCTACCTCATAGACCTTCACAAGAGGTTCGCCCTGCCCGCCTCGATATTCGTCTTCGCACTGCTCGGCGTGCCCCTGGGCATACAGAAGATACGCGCCGCGCGGTTTACCGGCTTTTCCGTGGCCATGGCCGTGGTCCTCATCTACTACGCCCTTTCTACCGCGATGGAGGCGCTCGGAGAGACGGGCGCGCTCAACCCCATAGTCGCCGTCTGGGGCTCTGACATCGTCTTCTGCGCCGCCGGGGTGTACGTATTCTACCGGGCGGCGAAGGACGCCCCCGTGGACGTGGCCGCGTGGTTCAGGCGCCTGCTGCCTCACGCGGCGGACAGGGGAGCCCAATGAAGCTCCTCGAACGGTACATAGTCACGGAGTTCCTGAAGCTGCTCGCGCTCGCGGTGGTCTCGTTCGTGCTCGTATTCATCCTCTTCGACCTCTTCGAGAACATGGACAACCTGATGAAGTTCAACGTCCCGGTGCTCGCCTCCGTCGTCTTCTTCCTCTATAAGGTACCGTTCATCATCGGGCAGATATCCCCGGTCTCGGTGCTCGTGGCGGTGCTCATCTCTCTGGGCATCCTCGCCAAGCACAACGAGATAACGGCGGTAAAGGCCGGGGGCGTGCGGGTCCTGAGGGTCATAGTGCCGCTGCTCCTTATCGGGGCCGTCATCAGCGTGGCCGTCATGCTGATGAACGAGTACGTGACGCCCACGGCGCTCAAGAAGGTCGACGGCTTCAGGAAACAGTGGTTCGGCGTCCAGGAGAGCTCCTTCGGCAAGGAGGGCATGTGGGTCAAGAGCGGCGCCGGGATAATAAACATCCGGCGCATGGACGTGGACAAGAACCGGCTCAACGGGGTGACGGTCTACGTCATTGAAAAACCGTTCAGGCTAAAGGAGCGCGTAAGCTCGCGTACGGTCAAATGGCGGGACGGCAGGTGGGTCGCGGACATGGCCGACATCTGGAGCTTCGCCTCCGAAGCAGAGGCCGTCAAGAGGCTGGAGCGCGGCTACGTCATAGAGGGGCTCGCCCCGCCCGAGGACCTGCTGAGCATGGAGAGCCTTCAAAAGAACATGGGGTTCTTCAAGCTGCGCCAGTACATAAAGAACCTCGAGGCCGAGGGGTACGAGTCCACGCGCTACAGGATAGACCTGTACGGCAAGGTAGCCTTCCCGTTCGTGAACTTCATCATGGTGCTCGTGGGCATACCGTTCGCGCTCAAGACAGGCCGGCACAGCGGCATAGCCACGGGCGTGGGCCTGAGCGTGGTTATCGCCTTCAGCTACTGGATAGTCTTCGCGCTCACGCGCTCGCTCGGGCAGAGCGGGGCGGTGCCGCCGCTTGTGGCCTCGGCCTTCCCGGACGTCCTCTTCCTCGCCATCGGCACGCTCATGCTCGGGTACGTAAGGGAATAGGCACGATGATCTTATAAAATCGGGCTCAAGGCACTGCGCCCGGCCACCGATAGATTAACGGTATCATATTATAAACCGCCACACTAACCCTTGGAGGAAAAATCAATGTCCCGCACCAGAACGTTCATATCGACCATAATGGCAGTTCTTATATTGACCGCTTCATACGCGATGGCCGGGCCGGGGACGCACACCGGGACCGTCATCGAGAGTATAACCGGCGGAGGCTATACATACATGAAGATCGAAGAAGGAGGAAAGAGCTTCTGGATAGCCGGTCCGCAGTCCTCGGCAAGCAAGGGCGAGAAGGTCAGCTTCTCCGAACAGATATGGATGTCAAATCTCAAGAGCAAGGCGCTGGGGCGCACCTTTGACAGGATATTGTTCGTAAACGGCGTCCAGTCCGCCTCCGCCGCGCCGGCGGTATCGAAAGGCCCCGCCCCGGCAGCCGCGGGGACGTATACCATCGAGGAGGTCTTCTCCAGAAAGGCCGAGCTTGCGGGCAAGGTCGTCCGGGTCCGCGGCAAGGTCGTCAAGGTATCGAACAACATAATGAACAGGACGTGGGTCCACATCCAGGACGGCACCGGGGGCGAAGGCACCAACAAGATCATATTCAGGTCGGTCAACGGCACGGCGAAGGTAGGGAGCACGGTCACCGCGCAGGACAGGCTCGAGACGGACCGGGACTTCGGCTTCGGGTACTTCTACCCCGTCATCGTCGAGGACGCGAGCTTTACGAAGTAGGACTATAGAGCGGGGTAATCTGCGAGGCCCCCTCCCCCTTGACGGGGGAGGGGGCCTGTCATTCTGAGCAACGCGAAGAATCCCGTCTTTTGTTCATATTAACAGTCGCAGGGATTCTTCACCCGCTCAACTCCCTCAGAATAACAGACAAAGGCGAGGTTACCCCTTCGCCTCCGCTCCTCCCAAAGACGACATTAAATCCCCCCTCACTCCCCCTTTTCCAAAGGGGTATGTTTACCCCCTCTCCCCCGTGGGGAGAGGGGGTATAATTATTCTGTTCTTGTTTCAAAAACAGACGGGTGATTAGGGCGAGCGGCGCTTTGGGAAGAGGCGGGTGAACGCGCCGGGGCGGTCTTCAGGGCGCGAAGCGACCTTAAGCGGGGCGGGTGAGCGGGGAAGAGAAAGCCCCAGCTGAGCGAGCCTAATCACCGGAAGCGCCCCGCGCGCAGGGGCACAAAAGGCATCGAGGTGACCCGCCGCGGCTCCTATCCCCGAAGGGGAGCCGCCCCTACCCCTTCTCCACCTTCTTCGCGATCCTGATGAATATCTCGTCGAGCTGTTTCTGGTCGACCGGCGACGGGGCGTCGCTCATCAGGTCGGTCGCCTTCTGCGTCTTGGGGAAGGCGATGACGTCACGTATCGACTCCGAGCCGGTCATGATGGCCAGGATCCTGTCGAGGCCGAAGGCTATGCCGCCGTGCGGCGGGGTGCCGTACTTGAGCGCTTCGAGGAGGAAGCCGAACCGGAGCTCCGCGTCCTCCTTCGAGATGCCGAGTTTTTCAAAGACCTTCGCCTGGACGTCGCTGCGGTGTATCCTTATCGACCCGCCGCCTATCTCCACGCCGTTGAGGACGAGGTCGTAGGCCCTGGCCTTGACGCTTCCTGGCTCCGTGTCGAGCTTTTCCAAGTCCGATTCGCGCGGCGCGGTGAACGGGTGGTGCACGGCCACGAACCTCTTCTCCCCTTCGTCCCACTCGAACATCGGGAAGTCCGTTATCCAGACAAAATCGTGTCGCCCTTCGGGGATGAGCCCGAGGCGCGCGCCGATATTGAGGCGCAGCCTGCCGAGCACGGTGTTGGCGACCGACGGCCTGTCCGCGGCGAAGAGTATCAAGTCCTCGGGCTCGGCCGAAAGCGCCTTAGTTATGGCGTCCTTCTCGGCGTCCGAGAGGAACTTCGCTATCGGGGACTGCCACCCCTCCCCTGTTATCTTTATCCACGCGAGGCCCTTCGCCCCGTAAGAGGCCGCTATCCCGGTGAGGTCGTCGAGGTCCTTCCTCGAAAAGCTCGCCCCGCCCTTTACGCACAGCGCCTTTATCACGCCCTTCTGCGCCGCCGCTGCAGAGAAGACCTTGAAGCTCGAGCCGCAGAGCTCGGCGGTAAGGTCGGTAAGCTCGAGGCCGAAGCGGGTGTCCGGGTTGTCGAGGCCGAAGCGGCCTACCGCCTCGTCGTACGCCATCCTCGGGAACGGGCCGGAGAGCTCCACGCCCGCCTCCCTGAATATCCTTACTATGAGCCCCTCCATCACGCCGATGACGTCCTCGCTGTCCACGAAGCTCATCTCCGCGTCTATCTGTGTAAACTCCGGCTGGCGGTCTGCCCTCAGGTCCTCGTCCCTGAAGCACTTGACCACCTGAAAATACCTGTCGAAGCCGGAAATCATCAGTATCTGCTTGAATATCTGCGGAGACTGCGGCAGGGCGTAGAAGTGTCCGGGGTTGAGCCTGCTCGGCACCAGGTAGTCGCGCGCGCCCTCCGGGGTGCTCTTGGTGAGCACCGGGGTCTCTATCTCCAGAAAACCGTTCTCCGAAAGGTAGTTGCGCGTGGCCATGGCCACCCTGTGGCGCAGAATCAGCTTGCTCTGGAGCGCGCCCCTGCGCAGGTCCAGATACCGGTACTTGAGCCTCGTCATCTCGGAGACGTCCGTCTCCTCCTCTATCATGAAGGGCAGCGGGGCCGAATCGTTGAGCACGGCAAGCTCCCTTATGGCCACCTCCACGGCCCCGGTCTTGAGGTTCGGGTTCTCCGTGCCCTCCGGCCTTGTCCGCACGAGCCCCCGGGCGGCTATGACGAACTCGCTCCTCAGGTCATGCGCCAGGGCATGCGCGCCTCCGGAGGCGTCGGGGTCGAAGACGAGCTGGACGAGCCCTTCCCTGTCCCGCAGATCGATGAATATAAGCCCCCCGTGGTCCCGCCTGCGCTGGACCCACCCCTTGAGGCTCACCTCTTTGCCTATATCGGCCTCACAGACCTGTCCGCAATAAGAGCTCCTGACCCATTTTTCTTTTTTTTCCAACGAGTTAACCCCTCCGTAGAATGTTATAAAGGCCCTATGCGGGCCCGTTAGCGCATAAGCCGCCGGCCGCCGCGGCCCGAAACCGCCCGCCGGGCCAAAAAAAATATTCCCTGCTCCGTAACGGCAAAAAACACCGGAAATAAAGGAGATTTGCTTTTATATCACATCATCGAGCGCTTTTCAATTTAATAGAAAACGCTAAAGCTCAATTTTTATCTTGACAGAAACCACATAAAACGGGCTATAATTGCAACAACCATCACCAAAAAAGTTCATCTTAAGAACGGAAAAAACAACCATATAAGGAGGCAATCAATGAAGAGAACGAGCTTCTGGATTACCCTCCTGACTTGTATGGGTATCGCTGCCGGGCTGTTTTTAGCGAACACGGGCCATGCAGAATACGGGGACATCGTCCTTAACAGCAAGTCGGAGAGTATGGGTAAAGCGGGGGTGAAGCCCGTGGTATTCCCACACTGGTTTCACAGGATCAGGTTCAAGTGCAAGGTATGCCACGAGGACATCTTTATCATCAAGAAGGGCGCTAACGACATCAACATGTCGAAGATAATGAACGGCGATTTCTGCGGCAGATGCCACAACGGCCTGATAGCGTGGGAGCCTCTTTACTGCGACAGGTGCCATTCATACACCGGCACCAAGCCGAACGCTCCGACTAATCAAAACTAATGGTTCGAAAGGAGGACATAATGAATTTTTCAGCCAGAAGATTGTTGAAGGCTGCCCTCCTTTTCTCGCTTTTGGCCTTCGTCGGCTTTGTCGTTACAGGACACTTCAGTGAAGCTCAGTCCGCAACCAAAGCAAAGAGAGTCAGAAAGAGCGGGAAAAAGGCGGCTAAACAGATAAAGAAGATAGACCCCAACGATCCGACAAGCGTCATATACCTCGGCACCTCCGGCGAGCTGGCTGGTGTCGGAGACCCGAGCCATCCGCCGAGCTTCGCCTACAAGAAAGGCCACGGCTGGCACCCCGCGGCCCTCGAGGCGCAGGGCCTTCCGAGGGACAGGTACGGCCTTATCGACTGGGCAAAGATAGTAAGGGAGAAGCTCATCGACCCGAAGTTCTCGCTCGACCCGAAGAACGACTCGGAGATGCCGCCCCTGGACATGAACGTGCTCATCCAGGCCAAGGGCGACTTCGTCGACAACGTCATATACCCGCATGAGATACACACCTACTGGCTCAAATGCGAGGTCTGCCATCCGAAGATATTCATACCGGCCAAGGGGCAGAACAACATGACGATGGTCGGCATAGTAAAGGGCAAATGGTGCGGCAGGTGCCACAACAGGGTGGCCTTCCCGCTTACCGACTGCAAGCGGTGCCATTCTTCACCGAAGCCCAAGAAGTAAGCCATGATAAGAGCCCTGATCGCTGCGTTGGTCTTCTCGGTCGCCCTGCCCGCACTGGCCTCGGGCGCTAACATCGGGAACCTGAAGCTCGACGACAGGATCGAAAGCATGAAGAAGGCGGGTGTGGGGCCGGTGATATTCCCGCACACGAAGCACGAGAAGGCCAACCCGTGCAAAGACTGTCACCCGAAGATATTCAAGAAGAAGCGGGGGACAAGCGGCATCACCATGAAGCTCAACATGGAGGGCAAGTTCTGCGGGTCTCCGAGCTGCCACAACAGCCCGAAGGCGTTCCCTCTTTACATGTGCACCAACTGCCACACACACGTAACAGGGGCGGCTAAATAGCCGCCCCTGTTTTTTTCTTTCCCCTGCCTTATCCTCCAGCGCCCCGGCGCATCTCCGGCACCCCCCAACACCCCCCCAGCGCGCCCCAACGCGCCCCAACGCTACTCCCGTTTGAGCACCCCGGAGGCCGCGTCCCTGTCAACGAGCCAGAGACGGTTGCCCGAGGACGGGCGTACCGATTGGGCGGGCATGCGGGCGCCATCCTCTTCCATCACCCTGCGCAGTATCTCCGCCTTCCGTTGCCCGGTGACGAGAAAGACGGCGGTGCGCGCGTTGTTGACCAGCGGAAGGGTCATGGTAAGCCTGAACCCGCCGCCCACCGGGAGCGCCACCACGAGCCTTTCGGTCTCGGCGAGCGCCGGCGTGCCGGGGAAGAGCGAGAGCGTGTGGCCGTCGGTGCCGAGGCCGAGCAGGAGCAGGTCGAAGGACGGCGGCCCCTCAACGCCCATGCGGCCGAAAAAGCCCCTTATCTCCTCCTCGTAGCCGCGGGCCGCTGCCTCGGGCTCCGCCTCGCCGCGCATGCGGTGGAGATTGCCTTCGGGCACGGGTACCTTCGAGAGCAGCACCCTCTCGGCCATACCGTAGTTCGAGTCCGGGTGGCCGGGGTCCACGCACCTCTCGTCGCCCCAGAAGAGGTGGACGTCCTTCCACGGCACCCTGGACCGGAACTCGCCGGAGGCGAGCAGCTCATAGAGCCCCGAGGGGGTGGAGCCGCCGGAGAGCACGACGGTGAAAAAGCCCTTGCGCGATATCTCCTCGTTGCACAGCTCGAGGAGTACCCTCGCTGCGGAGCGGAAGAGCTCCTGCGCGGTGTCGTATACGTAGAAACCTTTAAGCCTTCCCGTCTTCACCAACTGCCCCCGTTAAGGTTCTATGGACGCCGCAGCGGAGAGGGCCGCGCCCATGAGCGCCGTCCTGTCGTTGAGTATCACGTAGACCGGTATCCTCGACAGCAACTCATCGAACCTGCCCTTGTCCCTGAACGCCCGCACGAAGGCCCCGCCCTTCATGGCCTTCAGTATCTTAGGCGCTATGCCGCCGCCGACGTAGAGCCCGGAAACGGGCATGGACTTCAGGGCGAGATTGCCCGCCTCGGCGCCGTAGACGGAGATGAATAGGTCGAGGGCGTCCCTGCAGTTCTCATCGGTGCCGTTTACCGCCTCGTCGGCCACGACCGCGGCCTTGCCTTCCCGCCTGAAGCGCTCCTTCAGGTAGTCCGGCTCCTGAGCGCCGCGCCTCTCCTTCAGGAAGCTGTATATGGTCTCGAGCCCCGGCCCGGAAAGGACGCGCTCGTAGCTCGCATGGCCGTAAAGCCCGTAGATGTAGCCGAGAAGCTCCTTCTGCATGGCGTCCCGCGGGGCGAAGTCCGCGTGCCCGCCCTCCGAGGCCGAGGGTATGTGCCTGCTCCCGTCCCAGAAGAGGATGGCCTCCCCGAGCCCCGTGCCCGCGGCTATGATGGCACAGTTGCCCTCTCTCGGCTCCCCGGCCTGAAGCACGGCGAGGTCGTCCTTGCCGAGGAGTACCACCCCGAGCGCCGTGGCCACCAGGTCGTTTATAAGAGTGACCCGCGGGATGCCGAGCCCTTCGGCAAGCTCGCCCCCGTCCACGACCCAGTCGAGGTTCGTCATCTCGCCCCTGTTCCCCTCCACCGGGCAGGCTATGCCGAGACAAGCGGACGCGACCTGCCCGCCGCCTGCGAGGAACTCGGAGATAATCTCCCCGGCCCCGGCATAAGAGGCGTTCAAGTAACCCTCCTCCCTGACCGCCTCCGGGCGTCCGTCCCTTGGATCGAAGAGGCCGAGATAGGTCTTGGTGCCGCCTATGTCCCCGGCGAGCACGAGGGCGCGGCCACCACTGCCCCTGCCGCCGCCCCCGCGGCCCTTGCCCCCCGTCCGGGGCCGTGCGCGTCCGGCCCCTTTCTCCCCCCTGTTCCCCCTATTCCCCTTATTCATCGTTCGCCCATCCCCTGCCGTCTCTCCTCATCATCTCGTCGGCCTCCTCCGGCCCGAAGGAGCCGGCGGGATAGGACTTGAGCTCCGGGGCTCCGGGGCGCCGGTTCTCTATGTGCTCCAAAACCGGCGTGAGGAAAGACCACGTCAGGCCCACCCCGTCGTTCCTCACGAAGAGTATCTTGTCCCCCATCATGCAGTCCATCAGCACCCTCTCGTAGGCAGCCAGGACAGCGCCCGTGTAGCCATCGGTGTAGGAAAAATCCATCACCACGTCCCTCAGGCAGACCTTGGAGCCGGGGCTCTTGGTGTGGAACTTAAGCTGCACCCGCTCATCCGGCTGTATCTTCAATATCAGCGCGTTCGGGCCTATCCCGTCCGCCCCGAGGGTCTCCTCGAAGAGCAGGTGCGGCACGCCCTTGAACTGTATCTTTATCTGGGAGAAACGGCTCTTGAGCCTCTTGCCCGAGCGCAGATAGAACGGCACGCCCTGCCACCTCCAGTTGTCTATAAAGACCTTCATGGCGGCGAAGGTCGGCGTCATGGAGTCCCTGGCCACGTTCGGCTCGTCCCTGTACGCGGGCACCTGCCGCCCGTTCATCCGCCCGGCTCCGTACTGTCCGATGACGAGCGAATCGCCGAGGCGGTCGAGCGCGAGCGGGCGAAGCGCCCTGAAGACCTTCACCCTCTCGTCCCTCACCAGGTCCGAGGAGTAGACCGACGGCGGCTCCATGGCCGCAAGCGAGATGAGCTGCAGTATGTGGTTCTGGAACATGTCCCGCAGGACCCCGGCCTGCTCGTAGTAGCCCGCCCTCTTCTCCACGCCGAGCGTCTCGGCTGCGGTTATCTGTATGTGGTCTATGTAGCGCCTGTTCCAGATGGGCTCGAAGATGGCGTTGGCAAACCTCAGCATCGTTATGTTCTGCACCGTCTCCTTGCCGAGGTAGTGGTCTATCCTGTAGACCTGCCCCTCGTCGAAGTGGCGGTGGACCACGGCATCGAGGGCGCGGGCGCTATCGAGGTCCCTGCCGTACGGCTTTTCGATTACGATGCGCGTCCACCCCTGCGTCTCGGTCGAAAGCCCGGAGACGGCCGTGGCCTTTATTATGCCTCCGTAGGCCGAGGGAGGCGTCGCCAGGTAGAATATCCTGTTGCCGCCGGTCTTGTGCACGGCCTCCAGCTGTGCGACAAGCCCCTTCATCGCGCGGAACGATTCGATGTCGTTGAGGTCCAGCGGCGTGTAGTAGAGCCTTGCGGCAAAAGCGCGCCACACCTCTTTGTCGAAGCGGTCTGCGAGCGCGTCGCGCAGATGCGCCTCCATGGCGGCCCTGAACGCGTCGTGGTCCATGCTGGTGCGCGCCGCGCCGAGGACGAAGAAGTTCTCCGGCAGTATCCCGTTGCGCGTAAGGCGGAAGAGCGCCGGTATGAGCTTTCTGGCGGTAAGGTCGCCCGAGGCCCCGTAGATTATCATGGAGCACGGGCCGGGGAAGACCTCCTCGCAGACCTGCCCGGCAGGCTCGATCCTGCCCACCTCCACGGTCGAGTGTTCCGGCAACCGTTCTTTACCTTCTTCTGTCATACGGGGTTCTCCTGAGAAAAATATTCGAGGGGGGTATGGAAAGGCCGGGCGGCGTCTGCCTCGCCAGGGCCTGAAAAAGCCCCGGGCGCCGGCGGCTGGAGGGCGCGCCCCTACTTCCCTTCGGTCCTTACAGCGTGGCCGCCGAACTCCGCCCTCAGCGCGGCGAGCACCTTTTCAGCGAAAGAGTCCTCCTGACGCGAACGGAAGCGGCGGAAGAGGGAGGCGGATATCGCCGGGACGCTTACGCCGGTCTCCACCGCCTCCTGCACCGTCCAGCGCCCCTCGCCGGAGTCCTCCACATAGCCCTTTATCGAGGAGAGGCCGGCGTCCTTCCCGAAGGCGTCCTCGAGGAGCTCGAGCAACCACGAGCGCACTACGCTGCCCCTGTTCCAGAGGCGGGATATCGCGGCGAAGTCCAACCCCTCTCCGTAGCGGGAGGCCCTCATCAGCTCGAAGCCCTCGCCGTATGCCTCCATCATGCCGTACTCGATGCCGTTGTGCACCATCTTCACGAAGTGCCCGGAGCCCGTTGGGCCGCAGTAGAGGCAGCCCTGCGGTGGGGCGAGGGTCTTCAGGACCGGCTCGATGTGGTCGTAGGTCTCCCTGTCCCCGCCCGCCATGAGGCAGTAGCCCTCCTTGAGCCCCCAGATGCCGCCGCTGACCCCGACGTCGAGGAACCTTATGCCAAGTGCGCCGAGGGCGCCGGCCCGGGCGATGGCGTCCTTGTAGAAGCTGTTGCCGCCGTCGACGACTATGTCACCCTTCGACAGGAGCCCCTTGAGCTCCTCTATGGTCTCGTCCACCGGCCTGCCCGCCGGTATCATCAGCCACACGACGCGCGGAGAGGGCAACGCCTCGACGAGCGCCGGGAGCGAAGAGGCGCCCCCGATGCCTTCGGCCGCCGCCTCTTCTATCCTCTCCGGGGTCTTGTTGTAGCCGGTAACCGTGTGTCCGCCCTGCGTGAGCCTGCGGGCCATGTTCAGCCCCATCTTACCGAGCCCCACCATGCCTATGTGCATCACAGCCTCCTTATGTCATTGCCCGCCTATCGCATGGCCTCGGAGAGGGCGCCCCTGAGTACGCCCCCGGCCTGCCTGAGCGTCTCCATGCTCGCGTCCTTCAGGTTGAAAAGGGCCACCCGGCATCCGCGGGCATCGAGCGCGTCCATGTCGCCGAAGGCCTGGGAGAGCTCGAGCTCCGAGAAGCTGAACGCCCCGCCCGGTATCTTTACGTCCTTGTCCGCGCCGTGGCAGAAGATGATGAAGACCCCCTTGTTGGCCCCGCCCTTGTGGAGCTGGCCCGTGGAGTGGAGGTACCGGGGGCCGAAGCCGAACTGCGTGGCCGCGCCGGTGGCGTCCCTGAGCGCCTTCCTCATGGAGGCGAACTCCCCCTCGACCGACGCGTCGGTGGGGTTGTAGTATGCGAGCACGCCGATATAGTCGCCCTCGCCCACGAGGCCGAGGAACTCGCCGAGCGCGCCGCGAAGGTCGCCTTCACTTGATGCGCGCCCCTTTAGCCTCTCATAGGTGGCGTCCCCGAAGTAGACGCTGACCCCGTCCCCGGCGGCCTCCACGCCCGGAGGCGCGAGAGGGGCCTTGCCTATGGAGTGGAGGCGCGAGACCGTAAGCTTCTTCGAAGACTCCACGTCCGGCTGGTCGAATGGGTTCACCCCGAGTATCCGCCCCGCAACGGCCGTTGCGACCTCCCAGCGGAGGAACTCCCCGCCCAGCTCGCACAGGTCCTCGAACCGGAAGTCTATGACCGGGTGGCCCTCGGCGGCCAGATCCTTCAACGCCTCTTCGTGCCCCTTGGCGCCGCCCCCGAAGGCGATGTTAACGAAGACCCTGTCCGGGCCGTAGTCCTGCGGCGAGCCGGGCGGCTCGTTCGTAACGGGCACGAGCCCCTTGCCCTCCTTGCCGGTGCTCTCGGCCAGCAGCTGCTCTATCCACAGCCCGAAGCTCTCGGACTCCGGGGCCATGAAGAAGGTGACCTTGTCGCGCCCGGCCCTGGCGAGTACGCCGAGGGCCGCGCCGAGCTTTATGACCGGGTTGTCGAGGACGTGCGCTTCGGGCTGCGTGGCCACGGATACGCACGAGGCGCAGTACAAAAGCCTGTGGATGTCTATGCCCGCGAGCGCCGCGGGCACGAGGCCGAAGTAGGACAGGGCGGAGAACCTTCCGCCTATGTCACCGGGGTTGAGGAACAGCCGCCTGAAACCGTACTTCTTCGAGAAGCCCACGAGCGGCGAGCCGGGGTCGGTTATGGCGATGAAGTGCTCCCCGGCGTGCTCTCCCATCGCGTCGAAGGCCCTGCCGTGGAAGTACTCGAAGAGGCTCAGCGGCTCTATGGTCGAGCCGGATTTGCTCGAGACGATGAACAGAGCCTTCTTGAGGTCGATCCTCTCATCCACGTCCCTTATGGCGCCGGGGTCGGTGGAGTCCAGCACCAGCATCTCCGGGTATCCGGGCGCGCACTCGAGCGTCTTGCTCATCACAAGGGGCGCAAGGCTTGACCCGCCCATGCCGAGAAGCACCACGTGGGCGAAGCCCGCCTCCTTCACCTCGCGGGCGAAGTCGGTTATCTCCGCCCTGTTCTCTTCCATCAGCTCCGCCAGCCCGAGCCAGCCGAGCGCGTTCCTTATGAGCCTCTTCTCCTCGGCACCGCTCTTCCACAGGGTGGGGTCCCTGGCCCAGAGCCTCTTTAAAAAGCCCTCGGCCTCTATCTCCTCGACCGCCTCGGAGACGGCGCGCTCGTAGCCATTGAGGTCGAAGGCGGCCCCGTAGCCCTTGTGCGCCACGAGGGAGGCCTTCTTGTTCTCGACGCACTGCTCAAGGTCCTTGAAAGACGCCGAGAACTTCTCTATCCCCTCCTCCTCTAGCTCGGCGGTCAGGGCGTCGTAGTCGATGCCCAGCGCCTTGAGCTCCGAGAAGACCGGGGCCGCCCGGTCGAGGGTCTCACAGATCTGCGCCCCTGTCCTGCCGTGGTCGTAGAAGGCGAGCATGGTCTTGAGCGGCATGGTGTTGACGGTGCCCGGCTGGACCAGCTCCTCGACGTACTTGATATCGCTGTAGGCCGGGTTCTTGGTGCTCGTGGACGCCCATAGCAGCCTCTGTTCGAGGGCGCCCTCCGCCCTCAGCCTGCCGAACCTCTCGCCCCGCTCGAATATCTCGACGTACTTCGAGTAGGCGGCCCGCGCGTTCGCCACGGCGAGCTTGCCCAGAAGCCCCTTGAGCCGGGCCTTCTCGTCGTTCGACGCACTGAGCGCTATCCTCTCCTCTATCCGCCTGTCCGCAAGGGCGTCCACCCGGCTTACGAAGAAGCTCGCAACGCTCGATATGCCGTCTACGGGCAACCCTTCCCCGGCCCTCCTCTCGAGACCGCGTATGTAGGCGTTGGCGACCTCCTCGTACCTCTTTACGGAGAAGAGGAGCGTAACATTGATATTAAGCCCCTCGTAGATGCACTGCTCTATGGCGGCGAGCCCCTCGATGGTCCCGGGTATCTTCACCATCAGGTTCGGCTTGCCGATGAGCGAGTAGAGGAGGCGGGCCTCCTCTACAGTAGCATCGGCCTGCCGGGCGAGGGCGGGGTTCACCTCCATGGAGACGAAACCGTTACGGCCTTTCGTCTCCAGGTAGACGGGCTCGAGCACCTCGGCCGCGAGCCTTATGTCCCTCACCATCAGCCTTCTGACTATCTCCGGGGCGTCAAGCCCCTCGGCCACGAGGTCGCGTATCTCATCGTCGTACTCCTTCGTGCCGGCTATGGCCCTCTCAAAGATGGTGGGGTTCGATGTCACCCCGGCCAGCCCGTAGTCGTCTATCATGCGCACAAGCTCGCCGGAGAGCATCAGCCCCCTGCGAAGGTTGTCGTACCATACGCTCTGGCCCAGCTTCTTGAGTCTTATCAAAGGGTTCATCTCGAATCTCCCGGGGTTGATGAAGCAACACCATTCCTGTACCCGCGCAAGGGGCAAGGACGGTAGAGCGCCGGAACGGATGGGGCCACAGTGGCGGCTATGCAGCCTGAGGCCCGTAGCCGCCAGGAGGCGTACTGCCGTGGCCTCCTGGCGGGGCCTCCTGGCGGGGCCTTGACGGCACCATTGGGGCGGTAAAAGACTTGCACGATGTATTTACTTTGTAAGTATAGCAGGGAGGCACCAACCTATCAAGGAAGGGTGCTCTTTTTACGCTGAAGGAGGGCCATGGCCCTTGACGTGATATTCGCGGCCGTAAAGCCGAACCTCTCGAAGATGGTCTTGTACGGGGCGGAGGCGCCGAACCTCTCTATGCCGATGGTCTCGCCGTCGATGCCGACGTAGCGGCTCCACCCCTGGGTGGAGCCCGCCTCTATGGAGATCCTTGCCCTTACATCCGGCGGGAGCACGGAGTCCTTGTAGGCCTGCTCCTGCTCATCGAAGAGCTCCCAGCTCGGCATGCTCACCACGCGGGCGTTTACGCCGTCGCCGGCGAGGGCCTCGGCGGCCTCGAGCGCGAGGTGCATCTCGGAGCCGGTGGCGATGAGGATGAGGTCCGGGGTCGAGTCTACGCAGGTAAGGGCGTACGCGCCGCGCGCAAGGAGCGAGGCGGCCGGGTACTTCTGCCTGTCGAGCACGGGCAGGCCCTGCCTCGTGAGAACGAGCACCACCGGGCCATGCTCGTGGAGGAGCGCGGCCTTCCACGCCTCGGCGGTCTCGGCGGCGTCCGCCGGCCTTATGACCGTAAGGTGCGGGGTGGCCCTCAGGCCCGCGAGCTGCTCTATGGGCTGGTGCGTCGGGCCGTCCTCCCCGAGGCCTATCGAGTCGTGCGTGAACACGTAGACGGTATGCAGCCCCATGAGCGCGGCGAGCCTCATGGGCGGGCGCATGTAGTCGGAGAATATGAGGAAGGTGGCCCCGTATGGCACTATCATGTTGCTGAGCGCTATGCCGTTCATGATCGAGCCCATGGCGTGCTCGCGCACCCCGAAGTGGAGGTTGCGGCCCACGCTGCCGGGCAGGAAGTCGCCCATGCCCTTGAGGTGCGTGTTGTTCGACGGAGCGAGGTCGGCGGAGCCGCCTATCATGAAAGGGGTATTCGCGGCTATGGCGTTCAATACCTTGCCGGAGGCCTTCCTCGTCGCCATGGGGCCGTCCTTGTCCGTAAAGGACGGGATGTCGTCCATCCACGCCACGGCCTTCTTGCCTTCGAGGAGGCCGTCGAGCTCGGCGGAGAGCTCCGGGTGGGCCTTCCTGTAGGAATCGAGTACGGAGGCCCAACCCTTCTCGAGGGCGTCCCCGGCGGCTGCGGCCTCCCTGAACCTCTTGCTCGCCTCTTCGGGTATGTGGAAGGCGGGCTCAAGGGGCCAGCCGAGCCTCTCCTTGGACTTCTTCACCTCTTCGGCGCCCAGCGGCGCGCCGTGTGCGTCGGAGGTGTCCTGCTTGGCCGGGCTGCCGAAACCGATGTTCGTCCGGGCGATAATAATAGAGGGGCGGGCGGTCTCCGCTTTTGCGGCCTCTATGGCGAGGGCTATGCCATCGAGGTCGTTGCCACCGACCTTCTGCACGTGCCAGCCGAGGCCCTCGAACCTCTTGCCCACGTCCTCGGAGAAGGCGATGTCGGTGGAGCCCTCTATGGTTATCTTGTTGTCGGAGTAGAGGCAGACGATCTGGCCGAGCCCGAGGTGCCCGGCCAGCGAGGCCGCCTCGTTCGATACGCCCTCCATCATGTCGCCGTCGCTCGTTATGGAGTATATGTGGTAGTCGAAGATGGGAAAGCCGGGGCGGTTGTAGCGCTCGGCGAGGTACCTCTGCGCCATAGCCATGCCCACCCCCGTTGCGAACCCCTGCCCGAGAGGGCCGGTGGTCGTCTCGATGCCTATGGAGGGGTCGTACTCCGGGTGCCCCGGCGTAAGGCTTCCCCACTGCCTGAACCTCTTGAGCTCATCGAGAGGCAGGTCGTAGCCCGTAAGGTGCAGCAACGAGTAGAGGAGCATGGAGCCGTGCCCTGCCGAGAGGACGAAACGGTCGCGAGAGGCCCACCGCGGGTTGTTCGGGTTGTGCCGCAGGAAGTGCCTCCAGAGGACGTACGCCATGGGGGCGTCCCCCATCGGCATACCCGGATGCCCGGAGTTCGCCGCCTCAACGGCGTCAACGGCCAGGAACCTGAGGGTGTTTATGCAGAGCTCGTCAATACCGTCAAAACCAACCTTCTTTTCCATCTGAGAGAACCCCTTTTACGTTTTTTTAGGCCTCCCGGCCCTGATATCTCCCCTGTTTTTCACAGGAAAAACAGGGGGAAAAGACCATTTTATGCGGAACCGGGGAGAAAGTGCATAGTAACAGATTGGGCTAAAAAAACAACAGCTTTATGAGGGGCGGGGTGGGCGGCAAGGCGAAAAAACTTATTCAGGAACGTTTCCCATCACCTGCGTCGATGTCGTCGACCGTGGGTACGACCATGCCCCCTGTCATGACCACCTTGAAGGCGTCCTCGACGCTCATCTCGAGCGGTATTATCTCGTCCTCGCGCACCACTATGTAATAGCCGGAGGTGGGGTTCGGGGCCGTCGGCATGAAGACGCTTATGCCGTTGCGCTCGTGGACCTTCTCCTTTATCTCGCCGCGGGCCCTGCCGGTGACGAAGCCGAGCGAGTAGGTGCCCCTCCTCGGGAACTCCACGAGCACCACGCGCCTGAAGCCCTCGTGGTCGCTCGAAAGGAAGGTCTCCATGAACTGCTTGGTGGCGTTGTAGACGATGCGTAGTATGGGTACCCTGAGGAGCAGCCTCTCGGTGAGGTGGAATATCTTCCTGCCGAAGAAGTTCGTGGTAAGAACGCCCACGATGAATATGCCTATTATCGTGAAGGCCAGCCCCTGGCCCGGGACGTGGAAGGGCAGGTAGGTGTCCGGCCTGAGCGCCTTCGGGAGGATGTTGAAGACGTTGTCCATGAAGCCCACGATAAGTGTGAGCACGTAGACGGTGATGTAGAGGGGCACCACGACGAGCAGGCCCGTTATGAAGTAGCGTTTAAGCCTTTTTTTCATGCATATCCGGCGAGGTCGGCGCTCACTTTTTTAACGGAGTTCCTCTCGTCAACGTACACGAGCACCGGGGTGTGCGCCTCGGCCTCGGCCTCGCTGAGCGTGCAGTAGCTCGCTATTATCACGAGGTCCCCCTTGCCGGCCAGGTGAGCGGCCGCGCCGTTGATGGATATGACGCCGCTGCCCCTCTCGCCCTTTATGGCGTATGTGGTAAGGCGCGCGCCGTTCTTTATGTTATATATCTGCACCTGCTCAAAGGGGTATATGCCCGCGGCCTCCATAAGCGACTCGTCGATGGCGACCGAGCCTTCGTAGTCGAGGTCGGCGTCGGTGACGGTAGCCCTGTGTATCTTGCTCTTCAACATAACGCGCTGCATCTGTGCATTCTCCTCCTGTCGTAATCTTTTCTCACGGCCCGCCCGCGCTCACCTGGAGAGCAGGCGGTTGTCTATGAGCCTCGTGGCCCCTATCCTCACGGCGAGGGCCACGACGGCCGGGGCCTCGACCCTGTCGACGGGAGCGAGCGTCTCAGCGTCACGGACATCTATGTATTCTATCACGGCAGATGGCTCTTTCTCTATGACTTTTTTCATTTTCTCGACTAAAACGGCGCTTTCGCCCTCTCCCGCGCACAGGGCGCTCTGGGCCGCGTCGAGCGCGCGGGGTATACAGAGCGCGGCCTCGCGCTCCGCGGGGCCGAGATAAGCGTTCCGGGAGCTCATCGCAAGCCCGTCCGGCTCCCTGACCGTGTCCACGCCCACCACCTCCACCCCGAGGTCGAGGTCCCTTACCATCCTCTTTATGACGAGGAGCTGCTGGTAGTCCTTCCTGCCGAATACCGCCCTTGCCGGGGCCACGATGTTGAAGAGCTTCAAGACCACGGTGGCGACCCCGCGGAAGTGGCCGGGGCGGAAGGCCCCGCAAAGCGGCGCCGAGAGCTCCGGGACCTCGACGAAGGTCTGGAAGCCCTCCGGGTACATGGAGTCCGGACGGGGGGCAAAGACCACGTCGACCCCTTCGGCCCGCGCAACCTGTGCGTCCCTGTCCATGTCACGCGGATAGGCGGCGAAGTCCTCGGCGGGGCCGAACTGCGCCGGGTTTACGAATATGCTCAGAACGAGCGGGCGGCCGTCCTGGCACAGGCTCTTGCCAACGCGCAGGAGCCTCCTGTGCCCGTCGTGGAGATAGCCCATCGTGGGCACCAGCACCGGGGCGAGCCCCCTGGCCGCGAAGCTGGCAGAGTATTCCCGCATCTCGCGGGGGTCTTCTATTATCTTCATTGGCTGAAAGGCCCCGCAAAGTTGTCATTCTGAGGCGCCAAAGGCTACGGAGAACCTCTGAACATGGAAAATCAACGAGTTACGAGATCCTTCACTCCGTCCGGAATGACAGGCTGAAGATGTCTTTCGACTTCTAATAGGAGTGTCTCTTCGAGGGGAAGGCGCCCTTCTCGACATCCTTGATATACTCCTTTACCGCGCCCGTTATGGTCTTGCGCAGGTCCGCGTACCGCTTGACGAACCTGGGCGACAGGCCGTCCGCCGAGAGGTTGAGCATGTCGTTTACCACGAGCACCTGCCCGTCGCAGTGGGGCCCGGCGCCTATGCCTATGGTCGGTATCTTAAGCTCGGCCGTTATCTCTTTGGCGAGCCCGGCGGGCATGCCCTCGAGCACTACGGAGAAGGCGCCTGCCTGCTCCACGGCGCGGGCGTCCTCCATGAGAACGTCGGCCTGAGCGCGGGTCCTGCCCTGCACCCTGAACCCGCCCATGCGGTGCACAGACTGGGGCGTCAGCCCTATGTGGCCCATGACCGGTATGTCCATGGCCGCTATCGCCCTTATGGTCCCGGCGCAGTGGACGCCGCCCTCGAGCTTGACGGCCTCGGCCATGCCCTCCTTCACGAGGCGCGCGGCGTTTGCGCGAGCCGTATCGACGGATGCCTGATAGGAGCCGAAGGGCAGGTCGGCTACGACAAGGGCGCCCTTGCGCCCGCGGGCCACGGCGCGCGTGTGGTATATCATCTCGTCCACGGTAACGGGCAGCGTCGTCTCGTAGCCCGCCTCGACCATGCCGGCCGAATCCCCCACGATGAAGACGGGGATGCCCGCGGCATCGAGTATGCCGGCCATGGCGAAGCCGTATGCCGTGAGCACGGGTATCTTAAGCCCCTGTTCCTTCATCCGGAGTATGTCCGGAACGGTTGTCTTCTTCATCCGAGGTCTGCTCCCTTCCTGGCCCCGCGGGCCGCGGCCCAAGCTAAAAGACCTTCCGGCATATGATCCCGGAAGGTCAAAAATAACCCGGGGCATTCCAGCCCGTCCTGTGTTCGTAAGACCGCCAACCGGCCACCAACTCTACTCCCCCCCCCCCCCGGCGGCCCCCCGCCCCCCCCCCGGCGGCCCCCCGCCCCCCCCCCCCCCCCCGGCCCCCCGGCCCCCGGCCCCTCAGATGTTGGAGAGGGGGATGTAGTGCTGCGAGCCGCCCTTCATGCCCCTTATCTCCTTGACGAGGTTGGCGAGGTCGGCCGGGTTGTTGACAAAGTCTATCTCGGTGGTGTTGACCACCAGCAGGGACGTTTCGTTGTAATAGAAAAAATACCTGTTGTAGGCGTCTATGAGCCTTTCGAGGTAGTCCTCTTTTATGCCCCTCTCGTACTCCTTGTTCCTGCGCTTTATCCTGTCGAGCAGCACGTCGGTGGAGGCCTGCAGGTATATGACGAGGTCGGGCTTTGGGATGCGCGTGTCGAGGAGCCTGTATACCTGCTCGTACAGCCCGAGCTCGTTCTCGTCGAGGTTGAGGTACGCGAATATCCTGTCCTTGGCGAAGAGGTAGTCTGATATCACCGTGGAGCTGAAAAGCTCCTGCTGGAACATCTCCTTCTGCTGCTGGTAGCGGCTCAGGAGGAAGAAGAGCTGCGTCTGGAATGCGTACTTCTTGATATCCCCGTAGAAACTGGACAAAAACGGGTTGGAGTCCACCTCTTCTATGAGCGTCCTGCCGCTCATCTTCTGCGCGAGCAGGTCCGCAAGGCTCGACTTTCCCACTCCGATGGGACCTTCTATAGCGATATAACGGGATTTTTCCATTTTAATATACTTTAAATTATCTCAGGCGATGGAAAAAGTCAAGGGACTAAATCGGATAAAAAAGCGGCGCGAAAAGCGCCGCATCCAGCACACAACCCATTGAAATAACTGAAAAAGACCGGCTAAGCGCCCCTCTGGCCGCATAGTGCACGCGCAAGGGCGCTGAATTCTTCGAGGCTCAGGGTCTCGCCTCGCCTTGCCGGGTCCACGCCCGCCTCGCCAAGCGCCCTCAGCGCCGTCTCCTTGTCGAAGCCGAGGGTCTTCAGGGCGTTCGGGAGCATCTTTCTGCGGGTGGAGAAGGCCGCGCGCACGACGGATTTGAAGAACGCCTCATCCGGGACCTCCACCCTCGGGGCGTCGAGCACCCGGAAGGATACGACGCTCGAGGTGACCTTCGGCCTCGGCACGAAGAGGTGAGCCCCCACGTCGAACTCCGCCCTTACGTCGGTATAGGTCTGCGAGAGCACGGAGAGCACCCCGTACTCCTTTGTGCCGGGGGACGCGGCGATCCTCCCGGCGACCTCCTTCTGGAACATCAGCACCAGGGAGGTGAACGCCTCCCTCTCGTCGAGGAACTTCGCCAGTATCGGCCCGGATATGTTGTAGGGGAGGTTGGATACGACCTTGAACCTGCACCCGCGCTCCCGCGCAAGCCCGGTGTACGAGAGCTTCAGCGCGTCTGCGGTGACGACCTCGAGCTTGCGCGCGGGGAATTGCCTGAAGAGCCCGGCGGCAAGCGCCGGGTCCACCTCGATTGCGAGCACCCGGGCCCCGGCATCGAGCAACTGCTCGGTGAGCGCGCCCCTTCCGGGGCCTATCTCGAGGACGTGGTCGCCCGGGGCCACGCCGGCGGTGCGCACTATCCGGGCTACGACGTTCCTGTCTATCAGGAAGTGCTGGCCGTACCTCTTTCTGGCGAAAGGCCTCAAAAGCCCTCCCACGTGGGCCGGACGTTCATGTCGAGCCCGCCGCGCCCGCCCTCCTCGAGCCGGTGGAAGCCGAGGGCCGCCACCATGGCCCCGTTGTCGCTGCAGTAGCGGGGCGGGGGCACGAACAGGCGGGCGCCGTGGCGCGCGGCCGCCTCCCTGACCCGCTCCCGAAGGCGAGAGTTGCACGCGACCCCCCCGGCGACGACGAGGTCCTGCGCGCCGGTCTGCTCGAGGGCGCGCATCGCCTTTGTCACGCAGACGTCGACCGCCGCCTCCTGAAAGGAGGCGGCGACGTTCCTTACGTCCTCTTCGCAGGGCCCGCCCTCGGGCAACGACCTGACAGTTGTAAGCACCGCTGTCTTGAGGCCGCTGAAGGAGAAGTCGAGGTTGCCCCTTGCCATGTGGGGCCGGGTGAAGGCGAAGGCGTCCCTGTCCCCATCCTTCGAGAGGGCGTCTATGGCGGAGCCTCCGGGGTACCCGAGGCCGAGCAGCTTGGCCACCTTGTCGAAGGCCTCCCCGGCGGCATCGTCGAGCGTCTGCCCGAGTATCCTGTAGCTCGTATACCCCTCCATGAGGAGCAGGGTCGTGTGACCGCCGGAGACTATGAGGGCGACGAACGGGAATGCCGGGGCCTCCTTCGTCTCGTCCCTCTCGTGGAGGAAGGCCGCCAGCGGGTGGCACTCTATATGGTTGACCCCGGTAAAGGGCAGACCCGTGGCGTAGGAGAGCGCCTTGGTGAAGGAAAGGCCGATGAGTATGGAGCCGACGAGGCCGGGGCCCTGCGTGACGGATATGCCGCCGAGCTCGGCCAGGGCGACGCCCGCCCTTCCCACGGCCTCTTCCAAGACGGGTATTATCGCCTCGATATGCCTGCGCGAGGCGAGCTCCGGGACCACGCCGCCGTACTTCGAGTGTATCTCGTCCTGCGAGGAGACCACCGAGGAGAGGACGCGCCTGCCGTCCTCTACGACGGCCGCCGCCGTGTCGTCGCACGAGGTTTCAATTCCAAGAATGAGCATTTTTTCAGTTCCGCCAGGTGGTTCTTACCGGGCCACGGCCGGTTGGATTACCTCGCCAGCCCTCTTACGGCGCCGAGGAATTCGTCGATC
>JBHHYT010000027.1:0-24708 GCA_046757705.1 Thermodesulfobacteriota bacterium | reverse complement strand
GAACGTCGGGACGGTCAGGATCGGGCGCCTGCACGCCGCCGGAAGTGTCACGGACGCTTGCAGGCCCAAGCGTGTTCTTTCAAGGCCTAGGGCACTGACTTTCCAGCAGATCGAAAGACAGGCTGGAAGAGCATGTCCCACAGGATGAGCGCGCCGATGAAGAAGGCCACGAAGTCCGGCATGCCCCCGCCCTTGTGCGAGGTGAGGTAGAGGCTGACGAAACCCCAGACGACGAGGTCGAGTATGGGCCAGTAGAAGACCTCCATGAGCCTGGGCAGGCTCCGCTTGTAGAGGTAGAGGTGGCGTATGGTGTATGCGTATATCCTCGATGACCTCAAGACCCGCCCCCCTCCCGCGCGCCGCCTCGCGCTATCTTGAGGAAGACCTCCTCGAGGCTCGTCCCGTGGAACCTCGCCTTTATCTCCTCCAGCCTGCCCGTCTCCAGTATCCTGCCGTGGTCGAGGAAGACGATCCTGTCGCTCATCTCCTCCATCTCCTTCATGTTGTGCGATGTATAGAGTATCGAGATGCGGTCCTGCCCGTTAATCCTCTTGAGCAGCTTGCGGGTCTTGTCGGCTATGTCCGGGTCGAGGCTCGCCGTCGGCTCGTCAAGGAAGAGGATGCCGGGGTCGTTGAGCAGCGCCTTGCAGAGGCAGACGCGCGTTATCTGCCCGGAGGAGAGCCTGCGGGTGGGGATGTTCTTGAGATCGGATATCTCGAAGGTATCGAGCAGCCCGTCTATCTTGCGCCCGGGGTCCCTGACCCCGTACAACCGGGAGAATACCATCAGGTTCTCCCTGACGGTAAGGGAGTACGGGAGCGAGATGTAGGACGATGAGAAGTTGACGCGCTGGAGTATCTCCTCGCGGTGGTACTTCAAGTCGAGGCCGAAGAGGCGTATCTGCCCGGAGGTGGGCGTGGTAAGCCCGAGGAGCATCTGGAGGGTGGTGGTCTTGCCGGCGCCGTTCGGGCCGATAAGGCCGAGTATCTCGCCCTCGTACATATCGAAGGAGATGTTGTCCACGGCCTTGACATGGTTGAAGACCTTGGTAAGCCCCCTCACCTCTCCGATTACGTTCATGGCCTGCGCGCCCGTTCAAGCTCTTTGTAGACCTGCCCGGCATTGGCCGGGAGCCACTTCCTGTAATTCACGTAACCCGAATAGCGGGGCAGCCTTATCTCCTCCTTTATCTCCTCCACGCCCCTGCCCTCGTCCATGAGCCTCTTCACCTCCGCCCTGAGGTCGGTAAGGTAGCGGGTGTACTCTGCGACACCCCCGGGCCCCGTGACACCCCCGTGGCCGGGCACGAACTTGCGGGCCTTCGTGGCGGCGAGCATCCGCAGGGCGGCGAGCGCCCCGGCGGTATCCCCGTCGTTGAGGAGCGGCAGCCGCCCGCTGTAGAGAAGGTCTCCAGCGAAGACGACCCCTTCCTCCGGCAGGAAGACGAATACGTCGCCGCCGGTATGCGCCCTGCGCCCCGCGTAGACGAGCTCCATGGTCCTGCCCCCCGCCCTGAGCGTCATCCTCTCAGTAAAGGTGATGTTCGGGAGAGTGAGAGCGAAGCCCTCGAGGCTCTCCGGGCCGAAGAAACTCTTGAACCTCTCCCTGTGCTCCTTGTCCTTCTCAAGGAGGGCCTTGCGGGTCTTCTCGTGCGAGATCACGGCCCACGCCTCCGGGAAGAACTGATTGCCGAAGGTATGGTCGCCGTGGTAGTGTGTGTTTATGACGTATATGACGGGCTTGGCGGTGACCTCCCTTATCTTCTTCCTCAAAAGCAGGGCGAGCGGCCTCGGCCCCTGGGAGTCTATCACCACAACGCCGTCGCCGGTGACGACGAAGCCGGAGTTTGTCGCGCCGTCGGCCCCCACGAAGGCCCATACGCCTTCGGCAAGCTCGGCCATCTGCGCCCCGCGCGCGCCCGGGGCGCATCCGAGGATTACGGCTATCAAGAGGGATACAAAAAGGCCCCCGGCTCTTCTCATCGCGCGCCTCCTTCCGGCCCTGGCACAGGCCTGTGGTCAATATTAGCAGGGCCCGTGCCTATAATCAAGCCCTCCGGACCGCCTCTGTTGCGGCGAACCATACGTTCTGATAGAATTCGAGTAGCTAAAGGTTCTGGGTCCATACACACTATCAAAGAGGTTCCCATGTTCGGCAGGGGCATAAAACTTTTCAGGGTCTTCGGAATCATGATATCCATCGACTACTCGTGGTTCCTCGTCTTCGCCCTCTTCGCGTGGTCTCTGGCCTACGGGTACTTCCCGTTCAAGCACCCGGGGCTCGACACCGGCACCTACGTCGCGATGGGCGTGGTCTCCGCGTTCATGCTCTTCGCCTGCGTCCTCATCCACGAACTCTCCCACTCGGTCACGGCAAACCGGCTCGGCCTCGACATACACGAGATAACGCTCTTCATATTCGGCGGCGTGGCGCAGCTGACCAAAGAGCCGGAGGACGCGAAGACGGAGCTCAAGATAGCGATTGCCGGGCCCATTGCGAGCGCGGTGCTCGCCGTGATCTTCGGGGTGCTGGCCGCGGTGGTGC
The DNA here is from genome assembly GCA_046757705.1 of Thermodesulfobacteriota bacterium. Lineage (GTDB taxonomy): Bacteria > Desulfobacterota > GWC2-55-46 > GWC2-55-46 > GWC2-55-46 > JBHHYT01. The sequence goes on along the minus strand of JBHHYT010000027.1, from coordinate 22,163 downwards.
GCAACACGCCTTACCAGATACTCTACGCCATATTCGCCTACCTCTCGCTTATAAACATAGTGCTGCTGGTCTTCAACATGATTCCCGGCTTCCCGCTCGACGGCGGCAGGGTCCTGCGCGCGCTGTGGTGGGCGAAGACCGGGGACCTGAACAAGTCCACACGCGTGGCAAGCTCCATAGGCAAGGCCTTCGCCATGTTCCTCATATTCCTCGGCCTCTTCCAGATACTCGTCGGGAACTTCGTGGGCGGCCTCTGGGCCATATTCATTGGCTTTTTCGTCCAGCAGGCGGCCGTGAGCGGGTATCAGCAGGTGGTGATCAAACAGGCCCTGGCGGGGCTCAGGATAAAGGACGTGATGAGCAGTCCGGTGGTATCGGTAGACGGCGGCTCGACGCTCGCCGAGGTAGTCGACAGGTACTTCTTCAAGCACCACTTCGTAAGCTACCCGGTCGTCGCCAGCGGCCGCGTCGAGGGGATGCTCTCGTTGAACGCCGTAAGGGCCGTGCCCAGGGAGAAGTGGGCTACCACGCTCGTGCGCGACGTGATGCAGAGGTTGGGCCCCGGGGACGCGCTCGCCCCGGAGGACGGCGCCGCCGAGACGCTGGGCAGGATGGCGAGCGAGCACGCCGGGAGGTTCCCGGTGCTCAAGGACGGAAGGCTCGTGGGCATCGTATCGAGAAGGGACATAATGAAGACGCTGGAGTTCAAGAGCGGGCTGCAGGGGTAAGGCAAGGCTACTTCAAGAGTATCACCCCGCCGACGACGAGGGATATTCCCGCCGCCTTCTGCCACGTGAAGGACTCGCCGAGGAAGAACATGGACACGACGAATGCCACGAGCGGGTAGGTGGCCGTGATGGGCACGACGACCAAGGCATCCCCGGCCTGAGGGCCGAGTAGAAGGCTATCTGCCCGGCCAGACCCGCTATTATCCCGCCCGCTATGACGAAGAAAGCGCTTTTGGCGTCTACCGTGGCTATCGAAGAGAGCCTTCCCATGAAGGCAAGGCCCGCAAGACTTATGACGGTTATGGGTATCGTCCGTATGACCACGCCGAGGTACGGGTCTATCTTGCCGGAGAGCCCGAACTTCTCAAAGGCCGGGGCGAAACCCCAGATTAGGGCCGTAAGCACGGCCAGAAAAAAGGCCCTGTCCATATTTCAAACCCTCCCGTCTCATCGGTTGTCCGCCTCCCGGGGCATCAAGGCCCATCTCTTGATTTTAACTCAAAAACCTGGGACGTTACAACGGTTTTAACCGCCCGCTGCCTGCGGCGGCCGCCTCCCCACCCGCGGCTTTTAAAAACGAAAACCGAAACCAAGAGCAAGGCCCCGCCGGGTGCACCCGGCGGGGCCTTGCTCTTATTGCCTTGCGGGCCTCTGCCCTGCGGTTTAGTTCGAGGCAGTGTCAGAGACGACCTTGCGCGTGTTCACCGGCTGGACGGGCCTGTTGTTGTCCTTGAGTATGGCGTGGAGCTTATCGACCTGGGCGGCCGAGAGCTCTACGGGGGTCTTGAGGACTATCCAGGAGACGTGCTCGCTGCACGGAGGCGTGGTAAGCGAGCCGGAGTATCTGTACGAGGACCTGTCCTTTGGGAGCAAGTCGTCGACGTTGACGCTGGCGGCGACGCTTTCCTTGTGCCCGGCGTGCTTGGGCAGGTGCGCCCAGACGTCGTTGAACGCGGGGTTCGCCGCGCCCTTCTCTATAAGCACTCCGACGACCGCGAGCGCGCCGTCCTTGCTCTTGTGGACGAGGTGCATCTCGGTGTCGAAGGTCTTTCCCCCCACCTTGTGCTCGCTCGGCGTGTGGAAGTGGAACTGAAGCAGGTCGTAGCCCACGCCGTCCACGGTGATGGAACTGCCCTTGTCATAGTTGACCTGCACCGTGTGCCCGTTGTTCACGATGTTTATCTTCGAGGGGCCGTAGGAGAACGCCACGTCCTTGACGTCCTTCTCGCTGGTGCCGGAGATGTCGATGGGCGACTGGCTCTGGCCCTTGGAGCATGCGGAGTACTCATGCGAGAGGTCGCCCCAGTGCGCCGGGCCGCTCTCCCCCTCGTACGTCCAGTGGCCGTGATGCGATTTTCCCCCATGGCTGTGGTCTGACGCCGTTGCGCCGGTATAGGCGCCGAGGCCTACGCCAAGGCTTAAAGCTAAGACAAGAAAAGACTTTTTGCCGAACCTCATATCCTTTTCTCCTTTTGCGCCGCTCGAGGCGGCCTTTTTGTTGTTTGCTTCCTTGTAAAACACGGTATTCAGTTGACGGACGGTTGAAGCCTGTATCTTTGCTGCCTTTTAGACCGTTGAGACCGGCCGCCCGGCAACGGGGCGGACTTCATCTCGAAAATATCATGCGCAGGGAGACTGCGAGGAGCACAAGGCCAAAGACCTTCTCGAGCACCGGGTTCGAGAGCGAGCCCGCCACGCGCGCCCCGACGAGGCCACCGATGACGAAACCGGCGCACAGCAGGGCCGCCGCCCTGACGTCCACATTACCCGCCTTCCAGTACATGTACGCGGCGAGTATGCCGATGGGCGGGACCATCATCGCCAGCGTGGTGCCCTGCGCCCGGTGCTGCGTAAACCCGAAGATGAACGCGAGCGCCGGGACCACGAGTATGCCTCCGCCGATGCCGATGAGCCCGCTCAAAACCCCTGCCGCAAGCCCGAGGGCAAGGAACAGGAAAGTCTCCATCGATACCCCCTTTGCCGAATTGCCGGTACTATATACCACAAAAGAATTAAAATTTAAATATTAGTTTGCGAGGGACCGCAATATCAGAAAACCCATCCCCCTCAATACCTCGCGGGGCTCTATGGGCGGCCCCACGGCGAAGGGGACAGAGAGTGTGCACACAGAGTGTACAAGGGAAGGCTGTCTTCGAGATATCGAGGGCTTTGTGCAGGTTTTTCAAGGTGTTTATCTCTGCGGCGCCTCGGCCCCGAAGGGGCGCAGGACGAGGCAGCTTCCGTAAAAAAACAGGATACGAGGGGGTCTATACCGGCGAAGGAGGCCGGCGAGGACGGCGAGGACGGAAAAACCCGGCATCGGGAGGACGGTTATATGCCGTTTCTCGCCTGCCTGGAGCAGGTGTCCGTCATGGCAGGGTTGTGGCACGGGGGGAAAGGGGGGGCGCCCCGCAGGGGCGCGGGCGGCGTCACTTGAACTGCACGTCTATCTGCCGCCACGCGTTGTCCACCAGGTCCCTGAGCGTAACGAGGCCGTTATACGCGAGCGCGGCCCACAGGACGAGCAGGCCGATTATCACCAGGGCTATTATGGTGTACAAGCTGGCACCTTATCGATTACCTGTCGGGTTTGCGGAAAAACAGGTCGTGCAGGGTGTACAGCTCGGTCACCTCGTACTCCTTTACGCCCGAGGGGAGGTTTATCCTCACCTCGTCCCCGGTGGCCTTGTTGAGCAGGGCCGCCCCCACGGGCGAGCTTACGGATATCTTGCCGTTGCGCGGGTCCACCTCCTCAGGGGTGACAAGCTCGTAGACGACCTCGTCCCCGGTGTTCAGGTCCTCGAGGTGTATGCGCGAGCCGAACCCGGCGATATCCTTCGGGATGCTGTCGAGCTTGAGCGTGGAGAGGGTGTTTATCCTGCCCGAGAGGTGGGAGAGACGGGCCTGCAGGAAGCTCTGCCTGTTCTTGGCGGCCTCGTACTCCGAGTTCTCGCGCAGGTCCCCGTGCGCCGCGGCCTTGCGGAGCTCCTTGGGCACGTCCACGCGCAACTCTTTTTCAACCTTCTTGAACTCTTCCTTGAGCTGTTTTACTATCGGAAGCTCTTCGATCATGACCAATCTCCTCTTTGAGGATGCGCCCGTAACTTCAGGCGGCGAAAAGATAAAACAACGGTACCGGAAAAATTCCTACCGTCTCAATAATTCCAGTCCAGCTACGCTCTCTATGTGATATGTCTGGGGAAACATGTCGAAAAGGCCGGCCCTGAAGACACCGTACCCGCTCATGGAAAGCAGCGAGATGTCTCTTGCGAGGGTTGGAGGGCTGCAGGAGACATATACTATCTTCCGGGGCCTGAGCACGGAAAGCGCCTCTGCCACTGCCGGGTCTCCACCCCTCGGCGGGTCTAATATTACCACGTCTACACCCTCTTTTTCAAGGTTTTTCATCCTTGCACGCACCCACACGGCGGAGCTCGAACGTATGAAACGGGCGTTCTCTATCCCGTTCGACTGCGCGTTTTTTCTGGCGAAAGCCACTGCCGCCGCGTCCTCCTCCACCCCTGTGACGCCCCCCGCCCCACGGGCGAGCGGCAGGCTCAGGTTGCCAACCCCGGCAAAGAGGTCCACGACCTTCTCCGTGCCCCCGAGCCCCGCGTACTGCGCCACCCTGTCGATGAGCGCCGGGTTGAGCAGGCGGTTGACCTGGGTAAAAACGCTTACGCCCGCCTCCATGACGAGCCCCGCGGCATGGTAGATGAGCCTACTATCATATTCGGCGATAATCCTCTTGCCTTTACCCCTTTTCAGCGGAGAACGCCATACCTCGAAGCCCGTAAGCCCCTGCACCCCGGCGAGCGCCGCCTTCCAGTCGAAGGGCCTGCCCCCGCTTACGTAGAAGGCCACGGCAAAACCTCCTCCGTCCCTCAGACCGATATCCACGGCGTAGAGGGAGCCCACCCGCCCGGAGATCCTCTGCCTTACGAGCCCGTAGGCGCAGTTGAGCGCCGGGTCGAGTATGGGGCAGTCCAGGACGTCCACCACCCTGTGGGAGCCCGCGGCGTAGAAACCCCACTGCGGCCCGTCCACATGGAAGGACGCCCTCGAACGGTAGCCGAACGCCTCTGGAGAAGGGGCGGGGGCATCGAACTCCGGCTTGATCTTGCCTATCCTGCCGAGTGTCTCCTCCAGTATCCTCTGCTTCCACTCGAGCTGCGGCCCGTCGCCCATATGCTGGAGCGCGCAGCCGCCGCAGTCGCCGAAGAGCGGGCACGGGGGGTCCCTCCTCAGGGGCGACGGCCTTTCGATGCCCGCAAGCTCACCCTCGGAAAAGGAGCTCTTCTCCTTCGTTATCCTCACGCGCACAAGGTCGCCGGGGGCGGCGTAAGGCACGAAGACGACCTTGCCGTCTATCCTGCCCACCCCCTTGCCCCCGAAGGCGAGGCCGGTTATCTCGACTGTATGGACCATGAATTTCATAAAGGACGGGTTAAAAGGCCCGCCTCGGCGCACGGGCAACCGATTGACTTAACCACCCGGATATCATATACTTCTCTTCTTATGTGCGCACAGGAAGACAAGGCCCTCTACGGAAGACATTACCCCGGGCTCGACCTCGTAAGGGTGACGGCCATCGCCATGGTGATGCTTACGCACCTTTCCTCACGGGCATTCAATCTCCCCGGGGGCCCCGCGCAAACCTTCATAACGTGGGGATGGCACGGGGTGGACCTTTTCTTCGCCCTGAGCGGCTTTCTCATCGGCGGGCAGATCATGGAGCAGTCCATGACCGGGCGGTTCAGCTTCAGGACGTTCTATATTAAAAGGGTCTGGAGGATATTTCCACCGTATTACTTCTCTCTGCTCGTTATGCTCACGATATACGCCATGGGGGCCAAAGGCTACTTCAGGCTCGCCATACACCCGCTGGCGACCTTCAATGACATAGTACGCTCCATGGCCGTACACATATTCTACCTCGTGGACTACCTCGGCTCCATCTACGACTTCCAGCAGGGGATATACTGGTCCCTCGCCGTCGAGGAGCAGTTCTATATACTCGCCCCGCTGCTGCTCTACCTGCTGGTGAGGTACGGCAGGCGCCTGACCCCCTGGGGGCTCGGAACGCTCATACTCTGTGGCATCGCCTTACGCTTCGCCCTCTTCTCACTGCCTGCGGGGCCCGGGTTCGACTGGGAGGCCGCAGTGCAGAGACCGTTCCATACCCGCTTCGATACGCTCCTTTTCGGGGTGCTCGCCGCGTACCTGTTCATAAAGCACCGCGACAGGCTCGCAACGGGCCGCGCGACAAGGGCGGCCGTACTCGCCCTCTCGCTCGCGAGCGTCGGGGCCAGCCTCGTGTTCGGCGGTTTCGGGCCGGGATACTTCAACACCTGCTGGCAGTTTACTTTAACGGGTTTCGGGTTCTCCGGGCTGGTATTGTGGCTGGCGGTTACGCCGCTGGCCGGACGGATACGCCCGAGGCGGGCATTCAACTACGTGGCCAGGATAAGCTACCCGATGTACCTGTACCACCTTATCCTGATAAGGCCCGCATACGACATCTCTACCCGGCTCTTCGGCTTCAACAGGACCAGCACCACACAGTTCTTCCTCTTCTTCGCGGTCTACTCGCTGGTCGTTGTCTTCGTCTCGGGCGTGCTCTACAGGCTTGTGGACGTGCCTTTCATGAACTACAGGAAGAGGTTCGTCTGAGGCGCTGCCCCTGCGCTTGCGGCCTACGACTTCGCCTCGGCCACCATCTTCTTCATCTTCTCTATGGCGGCAAGTGCGTCCCCGCCGAACGCGTCCGCGCCGATCCTGTCGGAGAAGTCCTCTGTCACTACCGCCCCGCCGACGATGGTCATGGCCTTTATCCCCCTCTCCTTGAGGAGCTTTATGACCTTGTCCATCTCGAGCACGGTCGTCGTCATGAGCGCGGAGAGGCCTACGATGTCCACCCTGTTCTTCTCCGCCTCCTCGATTATCTTGGGCGCCGGGACGTTCTTGCCGAGGTCTATGACCTCGAAGCCGTGGTTCTCGAGCAACGTGGCGACAATGTTCTTGCCTATGTCGTGTATGTCGCCCTCGACGGTGGCGAGCAGCACCTTGCCGAGCGGCTCGCCCTTCTCTCCCTTCATCTCCTCCTTGAGCCGCGCGAAGGCCTTTTTCATGGTATCCGCCGAGAGCATCACCTGCGGCAGGTAGTACCTGTTGCAGCCGAAGAGCCTGCCGACCTCCTCGAGGCCGGGTACCAGCCCCTCGTTGCTTACCCTTATCGGGTCCCAGCCTTCCTTGAGGGCGCCCTCGACGAGGGCCACGATGTTCTCCTCGTCGCCCTCTATCACCGCCTTTCTGAGCCTTCCGGCGGTCGTCTCCTCCTCGGCGGCAACGGGCTTTCCCGCCACGGCCGCCCCGGCCTCCGGCGCGGCGGCCCCCTGTACGGAAGCAGCACGCGCCTGATACCTCTTTATGTACCTCTCGGCCCTCTCGTCCCGGTTCGTAAGCACAAGGGAGGCGTGGTAGGCGTCCATCATAGCCGCGCTCGACGGGTTTATGATGGCGCAGTCGAGCCCGGCGGCGAGCGCCATCGTAAGGAACGCCGAGTTTATCACCTTCCTGTCGGGCAGGCCGAACGAGATGTTGCTCACACCGAGCACGGTGGCGAGCCCGAGGCGCTCCTTTATGAGCCTTATCGCCTTGAGCGTCTCGAGCGCGCTCCGGGGGGCCGCGCTGACCGTCATGGCGAGGCAGTCGATGACGAGGTCCTGCTTGCGCATCCCGGCCTTCAAGACCCTGTGAAGGAGCGCCTCGGCAATCTTGACCCTCCCCTCGGCGGTATCCGGTATGCCGGTATCGTCGAGCGTAAGGCCGAGCACCGCGGCGCCGTACCTGCGCGCCAGCGGCAGTATCTCGGTCAGCTTCTTCGTCTCGCCGCTTATGGAGTTTACCAGCGCCCTGCCGTCCGCGGCCCGAAGGCCCGCCTCCACCGCCTCGGGGCTCGACGAGTCTATGACGACGGGAAGGACGCTGTTCTCGTTTACGGCGAAGACCGCCCGCTTCATGGCGTCCACCTCGTCGAGGCCGGGCACCCCGACGTTTATGTCGAGGGCGTGCGCACCCGCCTCCGTCTGCTTGCGCGCCTCGTTTCTTATGCCGGCGGTCTTGCCCTCCTTTATCTCTGCGGCGAGCGCCTTCCTGCCGGTGGGGTTTATCCTCTCGCCTATGATTATCGGCGGCAGGCCCGCGCCGAAGAGGGTCACGGAGGTGCGGCTCGAAAGCGCTGTAAAGGGCGGGGTCTTGCGCGCGGCCGGGGGCAGGGACCTGAAGACCTCGCCCATCTTCCTTATGTGCTCGGGCGTCGTGCCGCAGCAGCCGCCCAGCACCCTCACGCCCGTCTCCACGAGCTTCGGGACGAAGGCCGCCATCTCCTCCGGGGACGCCGGGAAGACCGTCTCCGTGCCCTTCAATACAGGTATGCCAGCGTTCGGCTGCGCTATGAACGGGGTCGATACCACCTTCCTCATGGCCACGAGCGCCCTGTGTATGCCCTCTATGCCGAGCGAGCAGTTGGCCCCGATGCAGTCCGCGCCGAGGGCGGAGGCCATTATGGCGAAGGCCTCGGGGGAGGTGCCGAGCACCGTCCTCATGGTAGCGTCGAATGTCATGGTGGCGAATACCGGCATACCGATGGACTTGGCGGCGCATATGGCGGCCTTCATCTCCTTAATGTCCATCATCGTCTCGATGATGACAAGGTCGGCCCCGCCCTCTTCGAGGGCGAGGGCCTGCTCCCGGAATATCTCGAAGGCATCATCGAACGAGAGGTCCCCGACAGGCTCAATGAACGCGCCGGTCGGGCCTATGTCGCCGGCCACGAAGCCGTTGTCCCCGGCTATCCTGCGCGCGCACCGGGCGGCCTCCCTGTTTATCTCCTTGGCCTTGCAGCCGAGCCCGTACTCCTTCAGCTTGGGACGGTTCGCGCCGAATGTGTTCGTCGTCACGACGTTCGCGCCCGCCTCGATGTACGCGGAGTGCACCTTTGCGACCATCTCCGGGTCCTTGAGGATGAGCTCGTCCGGGCATCCCCCCGGCTTTAGCCCCAGCCTCTGGAGCATCGTTCCGGTGGCGCCGTCGAACATGAGCGGCTTGAGCGACATAGCTGAAAGAAAATCCAAAGCCATAATTTAAAGGTCTCCTTTTTCCTTGATTATTCCGGCATTGTATCCTGTTAAGCGGCTTCTGGCAAGGGTGAGTTGAAAAAACGGAGGCGTGAAAAACGGCGTCAGCCCATCTTGAGCTCCACGTCCTCGAGCTCCCTTATCCTGTCTCTCAGCTGGGCGGCCTTCTCGAAGTCGAGCTTCTTTGCCGCCCTATCCATCTCCTTGCGCAGGGACTTGAGCAACGCGGGCAGCTCGTGCGGGGGCACGTACTCCGCAGTCTCCTCCGCCGCGGTACGCACGGTGTAGTAGTCGCTCTCGTAGATGGAGCTCATGATGTCCTTTATCTTGCTCTTTATCGTCTCCGGCGTTATCCCGTTCTTCCTGTTGTACTCGGCCTGGATCGCCCTCCTCCTCTCGGTCTCCCCGATGGCCGCCCTCATGGAAGGGGTCACGGCATCGGCGTACATGATGACCCTGCCGTTGACGTTACGCGCCGCCCTGCCGCAGGTCTGTATGAGCGAGCGCTCGGAGCGCAGGAACCCCTCCTTGTCCGCGTCGAGTATGGCCACCAGCGAGACCTCCGGTATGTCGAGCCCCTCCCTCAGGAGGTTTATCCCGACGAGCACGTCGAACTCTCCGAGCCTCAGGGAGCGGATTATCTCTATCCTCTCGAGCGTCTCTATGTCGGAGTGGAGGTACTTGACCCTGACGCCGAGGTCGGCGTAGTACTGCGTAAGGTCCTCGGCCATCCTCTTCGTAAGCGTGGTGACGAGCACCCTGAACCCGGCGGCCACCCGCTTCCTTATCTCGGAGAGGAGGTCGTCGACCTGCTCCGTGGCCGGGCGCACCTCTATCTCCGGGTCCATCAGCCCCGTGGGCCTGATTATCTGCTCGACTATGCTGCCCCCGGCCATCCGGTGCTCGTAGGGGCCGGGGGTGGCGGAGACGTAGACGCACTGGGTTATCCGCCTCTCGAACTCCTCGAATCTAAGCGGCCTGTTGTCGAGCGCCGAGGGCAGCCGGAAGCCGTAGTCTATGAGCGTCTCCTTGCGCGAGCGGTCGCCGTGGTACATGCCGTTCAATTGGGGCACGGTGATGTGGCTCTCGTCGATGAACAGGAGGAAGTCGTCGGGGAAGTAGTCTATGAGCGTGAACGGCGGCTCCCCGGGCGCGCGGCCGCTTATGTGGCGCGAATAGTTCTCGATGCCCGGGCAGTAGCCCATCTCGTCGAGGAACTCGAGGTCGTAGAGCGTCCTCTGCTCGAGCCTCTGCGCCTCGAGGAGCTTGCCCTGCGCCTTCAGCTCAACGAGCCTTCCCCTGAGCTCCTCCCTTATGGTGCCTATCGCTCGCTTGATGTTGTCACGCGTGGTGACGAAGTGGCTCGCCGGGTGGACGAGCGCCTTTTCGAGCTTACGCAGCGGCTTGCCACGCAGTGGGTCTATCTCGGATATCGCCTCTATGGTGTCGCCGAAGAACTCGAAGCGCAGCGCCGTCTCCGCCTCGTACGCCGGGAATATGTCCACGACGTCGCCGCGCACCCTGAAGGTGCCCCGGTGGAAGTCGAAGTCGTCCCTCGTGTACTGCATCTCGACGAGCTTTTTGAGCACCACCCCCCTGTCGGTCTCCATCCCCCGCTCCGCGTAGACGTGCATCGAGCCGTAGTCCTCGGGGGAGCCTATGCCGTAGATGCACGATACGGAGGCAACGATGATGACGTCCCTGCGCGTAAGGAGCGAGTGGGTGGCCGAGTGGCGGAGCTTGTCTATCTCGTCGTTTATCGAGGCGTCCTTCTCTATAAAGGTGTCCGTTGTGGGCATGTAGGCCTCGGGCTGGTAGTAGTCGTAGTACGAGACGAAGTACTCCACGGCGTTGTCCGGGAAGAGGTCCTTGAACTCGGCGTAGAGCTGCGCCGCGAGCGTCTTGTTCGGGGCTATGACGAGCGCCGGGCGCCCGAGCTCCGCTATTACGTGCGCCGCCGTGAAGGTCTTGCCGGAGCCGGTCACGCCGAGGAGCACCTGATGCCTGCCCCCGCGCTCTATCTCCGAGACGAGCCCCTTTATGGCGCCCGGCTGGTCGCCCCTCGGGACGAAGTCCGTCATTATGTTGAAAGACGCCTTTTTCCTGCCCATCCGGTAATTATACTATACGGGGCGGCAAATAAAACCCCGAAATCGGCAAATCCCGATTCCAGGCCCCCTGGCGTCCGTCCGCCCCCCCGCCCCGCCGCCGCCTCCCGAGGTGCCTGAAACCCCCCTTGAATCGGGCGTTTGAGCCAGAAAACTATTTAAATTCAACCCCCCTTGTGTTATTAATGAGAATTCCTCATATACCCGGACAATCTTTGTCAAGCAAAGGAGCGGATGTGTCAGAAACGGACTACAAGGCAACACTGAACCTGCCGAAGACGGACTTCCAGATGAAGGCCGCGCTGCCCAGGAAAGAGCCTGAGATGCTCAAGGCGTGGGAGGAGGCGGGGCTGTATAAGAAGATCACGGAGGCCGGAAGGGGCCGGGAGAAGTACACCCTGCACGACGGCCCGCCTTACGCCAACGGCAACATACACATAGGCCACGCGCTCAACAAGATACTCAAGGACTTCATCGTAAAGAGCCGGTACATGTCCGGGTACTCCACCGACTACCTCCCCGGCTGGGACTGCCACGGCCTTCCGATAGAGCTGCAGGTTGAAAAGGAGCTCGGCGCCAGGAAGCAGGAGGCGGGCAAGGCCGAGATCAGGAAGAGGTGCAGGGAGTACGCCTTGCGCTTCGTCGGCATCCAGAGAGAGGACTTCAAGAGGCTCGGGGTATTCGGCCTCTGGGAGACGCCGTACCTTACCATGAACCACGGCTATCAGGCCCAGATACTGCGCGAGCTGGGAAAGTTCGCCGCCAGCGGGGCCGTCTACAAGGGGAAAAAACCGGTGCACTGGTGCTCGTCGTGCAGGACGGCGCTGGCCGAGGCCGAGGTCGAGTACGCGGACAAGACATCGCCCTCCATATACGTCAGGTTCGAGGTCGACGCCAGGGAGGTCGCCGAGAGGCTCGGGCTCCCCTCGGTAGACGGCAAGACCTACATCGTCATCTGGACGACGACACCTTGGACGCTGCCCGCCAACCTCGCCATAGCCCTGCACCCGGAGCTCGAGTACTCGCTCGTGGCCGTTGACGGGGGGCGCTACATAGTGGCCAGCGGCCTGCTCGACACCATAGAGGAGAAGTTCGGCTGGAAGGGCCGGGCCACGGTGGTCAAGACCTTCCACTACGGGGACATAGAGGGGTTGAAGGCGCACCATCCGTTCATCGACAGGGACTCCGCGGTCCTGCCCGGGGGGCATGTAACGCTGGAGGCCGGCACGGGCTGCGTCCACATAGCCCCCGGCCACGGTCAGGACGACTACGAGCTGGGGCTCAAGTACGGGCTCGATATCTACAACCCGGTCGACGACTCCGGCCTGTTCACAAAGGACGTGCCGGAGCTCGAGGGGCAGTTCGTCTTCAAGGCCAACAGGAGCGTCATGGAGATCCTGACAGAGAACGGCAGCCTGCTCCTTCAGGAGGATATCCGCCACTCGTACCCGCACTGCTGGCGGTGCAAATCGCCAATAATATTCCGCGCCACGGAGCAGTGGTTCGCCTCCATGGAGGCCGGGGACCTGCGCAAGAAGGCGCTCGAGGCGATAGACACGAAGGTGGAATGGATACCCTCGTGGGGCAAGGACAGGATATACAACATGATACTGAACAGGCCCGACTGGTGCCTCTCGCGCCAGAGGGCGTGGGGCGTGCCCATACCCGCGCTCCGCTGCAACGGCTGCTCGCACTCGTTCCTCGATACGGGGCTGATAGAAAGGCTCGCGGAGATATTCGAGACACAGAGCGCGGACGTATGGTTTGAAAAGGAGCTTGCGGAGCTTATGCCGGAAGGGGTGCGGTGCCCGGAGTGCGGCGGCGCCGACCTCGAGAAGGAAGAAGACATACTCGACGTCTGGTTCGACTCCGGCGTGAGCTTCGCCGCGGTGCTCGAAAAGAATGAGAACCTGAAGTTCCCGGCCGACCTCTACCTCGAGGGCAGCGACCAGCACCGGGGGTGGTTCCACTCCTCCCTGCTCACGGCGCTGAGCACGCGCGGCCAGCCGCCGTACAGGGGCGTGCTCACGCACGGCTTCGTGGTGGACGCGAACGGCAGGAAGATGAGCAAGTCTGTCGGCAACGTCATCGCCCCGCAGCACGTCATCGACAGGTACGGGGCCGAGGTGCTCCGCCTGTGGGTCGCGGGAGAGGACTACCGGGACGACGTGAGGATCTCCGAGGAGATACTCAAGAGGCTCTCCGAGGCGTACAGGAGGATGAGGAACACCTTCAGGTACATACTCGGCAACCTCTACGACTTCGACCCGGAGCGGGACGCCGTGGAGTACGGGGAGCTCGAGGAGCTCGACAGGCTCACCCTGCACAGGCTGACGCGGCTTACGGAAAAGGTGCTCGCCTCTTACGACTCCTTCGAGTTCCACGCGATATACCACTCGGTGCATAACTTCTGCACCGTCGACCTCAGCTCCTTCTACCTCGACGGCCTGAAGGACAGGCTCTACACCTGCGGGGCGAAATCGAGGGGCAGGCGCGCGGCGCAGACGACGATATACCACGTACTCGACTACCTCGTGCGCCTTACCGCGCCGGTGCTCGTCTTTACGGCCGAGGAGGCGTGGTCGTTCATGCCGGGCAAACGCGAGGAGAGCGTGCACCTGTCCTCCATGCCGGAGGTCAGGGAGGAATGGCTCCACACGGGGCTTGCGGAAAAGTGGGACGAGCTCCTGCTGATAAAGGACGAGATATCGAAGGCGCTCGAAGGGGCGAGGAAAGAGAAGATAATAGGCCACCCGCTCGACGCCATGGTGAGGGTGCACGCGCCGGAGAAGGAGACTGCGCTTATAAAGCAGGAAGAAGCCGCCCTTGCGGAGGTGCTCATCATATCCAGGCTGGCCGTCGAGGAGGAGGAGCCCGGGGTCGGCGGCGCAGGCGTCTACAGGTTCGATTCCACCGAGATAGACGGGCTTACAGTGCTGGTCGAGAAGGCCCCTGGCGGGAAGTGCGAGAGGTGCTGGCACTACAGCCCCGCCGTGGGCGGCGACGCGACGCACCCCACGCTCTGCGAAAGATGCACGGAGGCGCTCGGATAATTTCTACCCGGAAAAAAATCCTCGCCATCACCGCCGTATCGGTGGTGATGGCAGACCTGCTGACGAAGGCCTTGATAACGCACGGCATGTACGAGGGGCAGGCCGTGGTAGTGGTGCCCGGCCTTCTCAACATCGTCTATTACATGAACCCGGGGGCGGCCTTCGGCTTATTCAACGACGGCGGGGTATTGAGGAGGGTCTTTCTCGTAGGGACTTCCATCGTGGCGCTTGCGGTCATCGGCGCGCTGCTGCGCAAGACGCGGGGCCTGCTCACCTCATTCGGCCTTTCGCTGGTGGCCGGAGGAGCGGTGGGAAACCTTATAGACAGGATACGCTTCGGCACGGTGGTGGACTTTCTGGACCTCCACGCCGGGGCCTACCACTGGCCCGCATTCAATGTGGCGGACTCTGCCATCACCGTTGGCGTGATACTCGCCGTCTTCTCTTACTACTTCAAGGGAGACAGGGCATAGACCCTTCATCCCGCGAAGGCCTCTTTTAATCCCGCCCCGCGCGCATCACCCCTCGCCCCTCCCGGCACCCCGCCCCCCGCCCGCCCCGGTTTGCATCCCCCTTTTGGAAAGGGGGATTGAGGGGGATTATATGCCGCCCATATGCACGCCCCCACCGCCCCCGCATCACCCTCGGCCCTCCGCGCACCCGGCACCCTCTCAGCCGCCCCTGGTTATCTCGTTGCCGATCCCTATCTTTTTCGCCTCGCGGGCGATGAAGGCCTTTATGAGGTCGAGGTCTGCGTCGGAGACCGAGGTGAACATGATGCCGTAGCCCCCAAAGAGCGCCTTGCCCGCCACCTCGTTCGTGGACCACTTGGCTATGCCCTTAAGTTCTATCACCTTATCGACGCCGGGCAGGGAGAACCGCATGCGGAGCATCGCCCCGGCGGGAAGTTTGGCCTTTGTGTGGAGGAACGCGCCAGACTCGCTCAGGTTGAGCATGTATCCGGTCTGGCTCGTCTCGCCGGCCGTAAAATCGACGGCCAGGGAGACCGGCACCCTTTCCCTCGGCTCCCCTGCGGCGGTCTTATCGGGGAAGAGCACCCTGTTCACGCGGAAGACTATCTGCTCCGGAGTGTACCCCTTTGTCATAAGGCCGCTGGCGCCGTAGCTCCGGAGCTTCTCCATGACGTGCACGGGCTCGTACGCTCCGGTTATGACGAGCACGGGGAACCTCCCCATATAGCCGTTGTCGCTCATCCATTTCAGGACCTCGAAGCCGTCCGTGTCCGGCATCTGCAGGTCGAGTATCATGAGGTCGAGCCCGTTGGAGTCTATCTTTATCTCCTCGAGGACCTCCTTGCCGTTACGCGCGAAACGCACCTTGTGCCCGGCCTCGACGAGTATGTCGCTGAGCTTGGTCCTGAAAAAGATGCTGTCGTCGGCAACCAGTATATTTTTGGAGTCTTTCGTGATCATGGTCGGCCCTTTTTTTGAAGGTTGGATCATGCCCGGCGGCATGCCTTGGCGCCCCTGACGCTCTCGCCGCGCAACCGGCATGTGAGGCCCTGCAGGGGTGGCTGGAAACCTTTAAAACGGGTTCAAAAGGACTTTCTAAGGATGATCTGCGCTATTACCGGGATCGAAGCGGCCCATTCCGTGGGATAAGGCCGCCGCTGTTCATGGCGGGTTGTCCGGCGCGTGGTGCTTGCGGCGCGGCCCCTTGTCTCAAAACCCGGGCCGGGCCGCGGGCGAGCCATGAAATGGCCCGCCCAATAAGAAGTATACTAACAAACGGGGAGAAGGTCAATCATTCTGCCTTGGGGAGCTGCCACGTGGCGTAATCGCACTTGGGGTACTTCGAGCAGGAGAAGAAGGTCCTGCCCTTCTTCGTCCTCCGCTCGACGAGCATGCCGCCGTCGTCGTTGGGGCACTGTATGCCGGTGGAGTAAGGCAGCGTCGTCTTGCATTCCGGGTAGTCGGAGCAGGCCAGGAACCTGCCGAAACGCCCGCTCTTCAATGTCATGGGCTTGCCGCACTTTGGGCACATGGTGTCCACGGTCTGCTCCTGGCGCTCGACGGGCACGACCTTGCCGTCCTCGTCGGTCCTGAAGTCCTTGGTGTTCCTGCACTCGGGGTACCCCGTGCAGGCGAGGAACTTGCCCTTGCGCCCCCACTTTATAACCATCGGCTTGCCGCACTTATCACAGGATATGTCGGTGGGGACCTCCTCTGCCTTGACGTTCTTCATGTCCTTCTTCGCCTTCTCGAGGCTCTGGCTGAACGGGCCGTAGAACTCCTTCATGGTCTTGCGCCACGGCACCGTGCCCTCTTCTATCATGTCCAGCTCCTCCTCCATGTGGGCGGTGAACTCCACGTTGAGAATCTCCGGGAAGCTCTGGACGAGCATGTCTGTGACGAGGAAGCCGAGCTCCGTGGGCTTTAACTGCCTGCCGTCCTTCACGACGTACTCGCGGTCCTGTATGGTGGAGATGATGGCGGCGTATGTCGACGGCCTGCCGATGCCCTTCTCCTCGAGCTCCTTCACGAGCGTCGCCTCGGTGAACCGGGGCGGGGGCTGCGTAAAGTGCTGCGCGGGGGCGATGGACAGGAGTTTGAGTTCCATACCCTCCTTGAGGGACGGGAGAAGGCCTTCCTTCTCCTCCTCCACGTCGACCCCCTCGACATAGACGGCCATGAAGCCCTGGAACTTTACGGTGGAGCCGGAGGCGGCGAAGGTGTATGCGCGCGCGCCTATCTGCACGCGGGTCTGGTCTATGAGGGCGGGCTTCATCTGGCAGGCGATGAACCTGTTCCATATAAGCAGATAGAGGCGGAACTGGTCCTTTGAGAGGTACTTCCTGACCGATTCCGGGTCGTACTGGAAGTAGGTGGGCCTTATGGCCTCGTGCGCGTCCTGCGCCTTTTTCTTGCTCTTGTAGACGACAGGCTTTGCGGGCAGGTACTCGGGGCCGAACCGCGCCTCGATGTAGGTGCGCGCCGAGGCGATGGCCTCGGACGAGATGCGGATCGAGTCGGTCCTCATGTACGAGATGAGCCCCACCGGGCCCTCCGAGCCTATCTCCACGCCCTCGTAGAGCTGCTGGGCGAGCATCATCGTCTTCTTCGCGGTAAAGCCGAGCTTGCGGGATGCCTCCTGCTGGAGCTTGCTCGTGATGAAAGGCGGGGCGGGGTTCCTCTTCACCTCCTTCTTCACGACAGAGGCGATGCGGTACTCGGCGCCCTCGAGGTCCTTCAAGACCCCCCCGGCCTCGTCCCCGTTGCTGAGCTCTATCTTCTTGCCGTCCTTCTTCGCCAGTTTGGCGTGGAAGGGGGCCTGACCTCCGGCGGCCTCGAGCTCGGCGGTTATGCTCCAGTACTCCCTGGGCACGAAGGCCTGCACCTCGCGCTCGCGGTCGCAGATGAGCCTGACGGCAACAGACTGCACCCTGCCCGCGCTCAAGCCCCTGCGCACCTTGTCCCAGAGTATCGGGCTTACCTGATAGCCGACGAGACGGTCGAGGACCCTGCGCGCCTGCTGCGCCTCGAACTTGTGCTGGTCGAGGGACGTCGGGTGGGCTATCGCCTCCCTTACGGCCTTCTCCGTAATCTCGCTGAACAGGACCCTGAGGGTCTTTTCCTTCTTCTTGTCTATCTCCTCGGCGATGTGCCACGCGATGGCCTCGCCCTCACGGTCGGGGTCGGGCGCCAGATAGATGCGCTCCGCGGCCTTACCCGCCTTCCTGAGCTCCTTGATGGTATTCGCCTTGCCCTTTATGATCTCGTAGTGGGGGGTAAAGTCTTTCTCTATCTCCACGCCGAGCTTGCTCTTGGGCAGATCCTTTACGTGGCCCACCGATGCGAGCACGGTAAAGTCCTTGCCGAGAAACTTGTTTATCGTCTTTGCCTTTGCAGGTGATTCGACTATCACGAGTGATTTTGCCATATTCCCTTTAGTACCGTAGTTTATTTGGTTTAGCCCTAATCCAGCGTCCGTGGCCCTGAAAGCGCCGATGAAAGGGATTATAGCACAGTTTGAAAAAATTTGGCCCGGGCCCCGGGGCAGGCCGTCCTTGCCCCTTTGCGCCGAGACGTCCTGCCGCCTAAAAGTTCCTCACGAAGCACTTGCCCGGCTTCTGCTCTATGAGCCCCTTCAATTCCATGCCGAGCAGGATGGCCGAGACCTTCGGGGCGGCAAAGCCCGTCCTCTCGGCTATTGCATCTATGTGGAGCACGTCCGCGCCGAGCGCCTTCCATACCACGCGCTCGTCGGCCGCGAAGGCCGGGCCAGCCCCGGACCCCTCGTCCTGTGGCGGTGTGTAGACGAGGCTGAGGGCCTCCATCACGTCGGCGGCGCCCGCTAGGTGCGCGGCGCCGTTCTTTATCAGGCTGGTCCCGCCGGTGCCCTTCGAGTTCAGGGCCTGCCCCGGGACGGCGAAGACCTCCCTGTCGTAGCCGAGCGCGAGCCTCGCCGTCATCAGCGAGCCGCTTCGAAGCGGTGCCTCCGCCACGAGCACTCCGTGGGAAAGGCCGCTTATTATCCTGTTCCTCCTCGGGAAGTTCCGGGCTACGGGAGGCGTGGAGAGGGGGTACTCGGAGAGCAGCAGCCCCTGCTCGGCTATCTCCTCGTAGAGCCGGGCGTTCTCCCTCGGGTAGCACAGGTCCACGCCGGTGCCGAGCACGGCCACGGTAAACCCCTTGCCCGCGAGCGCGCCCCTGTGCGCGGCCGCGTCACAGCCGCGCGCCATGCCGCTTACCACGACCACCCCGAACGAGGCGAGGTCCCTGGCGACAGACTCGGCCATCTTCAGGCCGTAGTGCGAGGGGCGCCGCGTGCCTACTATGGCGACGGCCGGCAACGCGCCGTCGTAGAACCTTCCCCTCGCGTAGAGCAGGCACGGCGGGTCATGTATCTGCCTGAGGAGCGGCGGGTACCTCGGGTCGTTGAAGGTGACGACATCGACGCCCTTCTCCTGTATCAGGGCAAGCTCCCTGTCCGCCCAGTCCCACGCCTTGAACTCCCTCACGGCCTTGGCGAACGCCGGAGAGACGAGCTCGAGGGAGGCGCGGTCCGCGGAGAATATCTCCCCGGGCGAGCCGAACCTCTCGAAGACGCCACCCAGAGGGATACGCTCCAGCCCCCTTACCCTGCTGAACGCCAGCCATTGTCTGATCTCTTTTTCCACGAGAAACCCACGGAGTAAGCGGCAGGAGGATTATCGGCGGGCGCAAGCACGGCCTTCGGGGGAAGGCCCATGCCACCGGGGGCGTAAACGGCCCTCGGCCGGCCCCTACTTCTTGCCCGTAATCCGCTCGGCGCGAACGGTGTTTACCCTGTCGCCCCAGACGATGGGCCTGAGGCTGTCTATGACCAGCGCCGAGGAGGTCTTGTCATCGGCCTCGGTCACAATGAGCGTGCCGAGCTCTAAGGGTGGCAGCTCGAGCGTCTTGCCCTTGTTCATGGGGTCCTTTACGGTCCCGGCGGGCCTGTATACGCGCATAACGTTGCCCGTTAAGAGCCCGTCATCGGTGCCCCTGTCTATGTAGACGATATTCGCCTCTGAGATCTGCTCCGTGTGCTCGAGGGAAGCTACCACGTACCCCTCGACGTCGCTTTCGGGGTTGGTGATCTCCACCTCTGTCACGGGCTCGGCGAAGGGCTTGAGGAGCACGCCCTCCCCTATCTCCTTGAAGGACTCGCCTATGCGGGCCACGAGCACCTCCCCCTCCGCGCCCGTTATGGTGAGGCGGCCGAGCACGTCTATCATGTTGCCGAGCTTTTCGCCGGTATCGGGGTGCTTTATAGCCTCTCCGACCTTGAAGATGCTGAAGGTATCCCCCTTGCGGGCCGTAACGTCCGGGGCGAACGAGACGTAGACGTCGTCCCCGGATGTCATCATCAACTTCGTCTCCCTCGGGCCTATGAGCGTGCCCGCGGCGCCGAGGTCCCTGTCGGTGATGAACCCGGCCCTCGGTATCCGGTCGGAGGCGAACATGGGCGGCGGGGGCGGCGGCGGGACGACCACCGGCTCGGGGGGCGGCTCGAGCACGACGATATTCTCCTTCTCAGGCTCGAGCTTTACGACCGGCAGCCCGGAGACGTCCACCTCCTTACGGCTGATTATCTCGATGCCATTGGGCGTTATCCTGACCAGATTGCCCGGGTAGATGAGGTCCGGGTTCTTTATGTAAGGGTTTATCCTCCAGAGCTTCGGCCATTTGAACGGGTTGTTCAAGAACTTCTGCGAGATGTCCCATAGGGTGTCGTGAGGCACGATGGTGTAGATGAAGACCTCTTCTTCTGCGGCCTTGCCGGTGGCATCCCCGTTGGCGGGTACCGCCAGCTCATCGGCCACGGCCCCTGAGGCCAGAAAAAAGAAGGCCCCGAGGGATAAGGCCGCTAAAAGATTTTTTTTCATCTTCTCTGCTCCCGCCCCTGCGGATGTTGCGAGGGGGCTATTGGCTTTGAGTGCGGTCATGGAAGGCCTGATCTATTCAGACCTTGCGCGGCACATGGACGTACCGCCATTCTTGATGGCGGTAAGCCATTGAAAATGCAAGAAAAATCGACTTTTTCTTCTTCGTCCCCGGATAGTTCAAGTATGAATTATCCGAAGGGCCCTGCGTTGTCAGGGCTGGCCCGCCGAAAGGCTCGCGAGCGCCTTTCTGGCCTTGCCAGCGGCCTCGGAATAAGGGTACCTCCTGACAAGCTCCTTCAAGAACCCCCGCGCCCTCCGGTTGTCCTTTACCTCGATGGAGGAGAACCCGGCCTTCAGGAGCGCGTCCGGGGCCTTGTTCTCCGAGGGGTACTTCTCGGCCACCTCGGTAAACCTGGCGAGGGCGTTGGAAAAATCCTTCTCCGTATAATACGCCTCGCCCGCCCAGTAGATGGCGTTGTCGGCAAGGGTATGGCCGGGGTACTCTCTGGCGAGCCTCAAAAAGACCTCGCGCGCGCGGGCGTACCTGCCGGACAAAAAGAGGTCCTGCCCCATGCTATACATCTCTTCGGGTGTTTGTGCCTTTTGGTTTAGCCCCTCCCCGCTTATTTTGCCGCCTGTTTTTACGGCAGCTGGGCTCGCGGCAGCGGAGGCCTTCGGGGCCGGTACGGGCCTTGCCGCCGGGGCCGGCCTTGCGGCCTTCGCCGCGGGCGCATTCGAGGTCTCCGGCCCCTGCTCGCCAAGGCTTATGACCTTCAGGCCCTCGGGCGGGGCCTCCTCCACCCAGTCCATCTTCTCTATCCGCGTCCTGGAGACATCGACCTTCTCCTGAAGGAGGCCGAACTTGCTGTTGAGCTCGTCGAGCTTCGAGCGCGACTCCTCAAGAGAGGCCCTCAGGCCGTCTATCTGCGCGTTAAGGTGCCGGAACGCCTCGTCTTTTTTCTGCGTGGACGCGCACCCCGCGACAAAGGCGGGTATGAGCAGCAGGAGTATGTAAGGCCTTCTTATCATTTTCCCAAAAATAATCCGCTTTTGCATGTTTTGTCAAGGAGTTTTTATCATGGTGCCGTCTGCGAGGACGCATGCCCTGTCAGGCCAAGAAGGCCTCCATTATATTTACCCCCCGGGGGGCGCGCGTGTAAGTGACCCGCGTCACGAGCCGTGGGGCTCCGGAGCGTCCTGCGAGAGCATCGCGCGTATCCTTTTGCCGAGGGCCGCCTTGCCCTGCCCGGTCAGGCAGGAGAATAGCACCGGGTCGCCCACCGGTATCGACTTCCTTATGGCCGCTATCCTCGAAGAGAGCTTGTTCTTTGAGAGCTTGTCGGCCTTGGTAAAGACGGTGGCCGAGGGCAGGCCGAGCTCTTCTATCCACCGGTAGAGGAGCACCTCCGTTTCGGTGGCGTCCCTTCTCGGGTCGAGTATGACGAGCACGCCCTTGAGGTTCTCCCTCTGTTCGAGGTAACCGCCCGCCATCTCCTCCCACGACCTCCTCTCGGCCATCGAGACCTTGGCGTAGCCGAAGCCGGGCAGGTCCACGAGATAGAAGGAGGAGTTTATCCTGTAGAAGTTTATGGTGCGCGTCTTGCCCGGCTGGGAGCTTGTCTTGGCGAGCCCCCTCCTGTTGACGAAGGTGTTTATGAGCGAGGACTTGCCCACGTTGCTCCTGCCGATGAGTGCGATCTCGGGGGCGTCCCCCTTGAGCCAGTGCTCTTGCGTCACCGCGCTCTTTATGAACTCTGCGGATG
>JBHHYT010000026.1:0-25522 GCA_046757705.1 Thermodesulfobacteriota bacterium | reverse complement strand
GCCCACTTCGAACACACGGTGGCCATCACCGCCGAAGGACCTTACGTGCTCAGCCGCCTGTAAGGGGGCTCGCAAGGGGGCAGGGGCCAGAGGGGGCAAGGGGATATGGGGGCAGAGGGCACAGGGGGTGCCGGTGGCAAGGTGGCAAGGTGGCAGATGCGCAGTGCCGGCAAGGGGGCCAAAGGGGTAGGCGGCGCAGCGGGCGCAGGGGGAAGAGGTGGTGAGGGAGTGCGGGGGGCGAGATAGTTCAGGGACCCGATAGACCAGGGGGGCCTGATAGAGTACGGGTTGGGCGGCAGGACGGGACTCGGTAAAGCAGGCGTTTTTTAATAGCGATATTTAGAAAAAGGGGCTTATGGCCAAGGAAGATTCGATACAGGTAGAGGGCAAGGTGATAGAGACATTGCCCAACGCCATGTTCAAGGTGGAGATAGAGAACGGGCACAGGGTCCTGGCGCACGTCTCCGGCAAGATGAGGATGCATTTCATAAAGATCCTCCCCGGCGACAAGGTGACCGTCGAGCTCTCCCCGTACGACCTTACACGCGGCAGGATCACATACAGGGCGAAGTAGCCCGGACAGGAACGTAAAAGAGGCGATCATGAAGGTAAGAAGCTCGGTAAAGAAGATCTGTTCCAAGTGCAAGATAATCAAGCGCAGCGGCGTTGTGCGCGTGGTGTGCGTAAACCCCAAGCACAAGCAGCGCCAGGGCTGATCCGCCCCGCTTGCGCGTTTGTGCATGGCAATACAGGCCCGTCCAGGACAACCCGGCGGGAATGCCCATTTAAGAAGGAGTAAGGAAAAGTGGCAAGGATTTCAGGTGTAGACCTTCCGAAGAACAAGAGGATTCTGACCGCGCTGACCCGCATATACGGTATCGGCGACAATTCGGCGGCCCGTATCTGCAAGCAGGCCGATGTCGACGGGTCCATAAAGACGCAGGACCTTACCGAGGCCCAGGTCGCCGCCATAAGGAAGGCGATAGATACCGGCTTCAAGGTCGAGGGCGACCTCCGCAAAGAGGTCTCCATGCACGTGAAGATGCTCATAGACATGGGCTGCTACAGGGGGCTCCGCCACAGGAAGAACCTCCCGGTGCGCGGCCAGAGGACGCATACGAACGCGAGGACCCGCAAGGGCCCGCGCAAGGGCGCCGTGTCCACGAGAAAGTCGGATTAGGTCTTAAAAAACTATTGAAAATGGTTGCCGTTCTGTTGCATAATATGCAATTGCGCTTCAAGCAGGACGGCAGACGGGCCCCGGCCCCGGCTCACGCGGCAGCTGATGCGCCGCGGCGGGTGTTTACGTTTTTCGGGCCGCGTCTTTACGGGACGCGTTTCTCTCATAAGCATCTTACCCCCGGCCCCTTTGGCCGGTTTTGATGATTTTTTACACGAAGCTATTTTCGGAGGACTTGGATGGCAAAGGTAAAGACAAAGGCCAAGAAGGAAAAGAGGTCTGTTTCAAGGGGTGTCGCGCATATAAAGTCAACATTCAACAACACGATAATAACCATAGCGGACCCGTCGGGCAACGTCATATCCTGGTCGA
The DNA here is from genome assembly GCA_046757705.1 of Thermodesulfobacteriota bacterium. GTDB lineage: Bacteria > Desulfobacterota > GWC2-55-46 > GWC2-55-46 > GWC2-55-46 > JBHHYT01. The sequence goes on along the minus strand of JBHHYT010000026.1, from coordinate 23,970 downwards.
GCTCAGGCTCGCAGGGCTTCAGGGGCTCGAGGAAGGGCACCCCCTTCGCAGCGCAGGTGGCTGCGGACATCGCCGCCAGGAAGGCCATGGACTGCGGCATGAAGACCATAGACGTCTTTCTGAACGGTCCCGGCGCGGGCAGGGAGGCGGCCCTCAGGGCGCTTCAGGCCGCTGGTTTCAGCATAAGCCTTATAAGAGATGTGACACCGCTTCCGCACAACGGGTGCAGGCCACCCAAGAGGCGCAGAGTCTAAGGAGGAAGGAACTTTGGCAAGGTACACGGATTCAGTATGCAAGATTTGCAGGCGTGAGGGCATGAAGTTGTTCTTCAAGGCCGACAGGTGCTACACCGACAAATGCTCGTTCGACAGGAGGAGCTACGCCCCGGGCCAGCACGGGCAGTCCCGGAGCAAGATATCGGAGTACGCGCTCCAGCTCCGTGAGAAGCAGAAGGTAAAGCGCGTCTACGGGCTTCTCGAGAAGCAGTTCGCGCACACCTTCACGGTGGCGGACAGGAAAAAGGGCGTGACCGGCGACATACTCGTCTCCCTGCTCGAGAGAAGGCTCGATAACACGGTCTACCGGCTCGGCTTCGCCGGCTCCCGCTCCGAGGCGCGCCTGAAGGTCACGCACCAGTACTTCAAGGTGAACGGCAAAAGGGTCGACATACCCTCCTACAGGGTGAACGCGAACGACGTTATCGAGGTCGCCGATAAGAAGAAGAAGGAAGAGAGGCTTGCCGAGAGCATCAAGGCCGTGGAGAGGCGCGGAGTCCCCGAGTGGCTCTCCCTCGACAAAGAGGCATTGAAGGGCACAGTCCTGCGCCTTCCGAGAAGGGACGATACGACCCTGCCGATGCAGGAGCAGCTTATCGTCGAGCTCTACTCCAAATAATTCGGCGCCGGCACCTTTGATTTCTGCACTTCAGGCTTGGAGTATCGCCGGGCCCCGTCGGGGCCGGGCCTACAATATAATATTTTTATTAATATAAAAGACGGGGGCACCATGCAAAAAAACTGGCGTGACCTTATCAAACCAAAAAAACTTGAGGTTGACAAGGAAACACTGACGGAGACTTACGGCAAGTTCGTCGCAGAGCCTCTGGAAAGAGGTTTCGGAGTCACCATTGGTAACTCCCTGCGAAGGATACTGCTCTCTTCCCTTCAGGGGGCCGCCATAACAAACGTCAAGATCGACGGCGTGCTCCACGAGTTCTCCTCGATCCCCGGCGTCAAGGAGGACGTCTCCGACATAATACTCAACCTCAAGCAGGTAAGGCTCCTTAGCCACGGCGAGGGCCCGAAGACCCTCAGGGTCGAGGGCGGCGAGGGCGGCAAGGACGGCGTGATAACGGCCGGGGACTTCGTGGGGGACTCCTCCATCGAGGTGCTCAACAAGGACCACGTCATAGCGACCGTCTCCAAGGACGCCAAGTTCGTCTGTGAGCTTATAGCCGACACCGGCAAGGGGTACGTCCCCTCCGAGAGGAACAAGCTCCCCGAGCAGCCGATCGGCATGATACCCATCGACGCGCTCTTCCAGCCCGTAACCCGCGTGAACTTCAACGTGACTCACGCCAGGGTCGGACAGAGGACTGACTATGACAAGCTCGTCCTCGAGCTGTGGACCACCGGCGCCATAGACCCGCTCAGCGCCGTCACCATAGCCGCCAAGATACTCAAGGACCAGCTGAGCGTCTTCATAAGCTTCGAGGAGGAGGAAGAGGAAGAGGAGGTCGAGAAGGCCGAGAGCAAGCCGCAGTTCAACGAGAACCTCTTCAAGACCGTGGACGAGCTGGAGCTCTCCGTAAGGTCGGCCAACTGCCTCAAGAACGCCGATATCAAGTACATCGGCGAGATGGTGCAGAAAACGGAGCAGGAGATGCTCCGTACGAAGAACTTCGGAAGGAAGTCCCTCAACGAGATAAAGGAAATACTTCGGAACATGGGCCTTGATTTCGGGATGAAGATAGAGGGCTTTCCCTCCAGGAAAGACCTCGATGCTATGCATATCGAGCACAAGGAGACCGCTTAAGGGGTAACATAATTATGAGACACAATAGAGACGAGAAAAGGTTCGACCGCACGAGCAGCCATCTCAAGGCCATGATGTCCAACATGACCAACGACCTGCTTGCGGAGGGCAGGATAAAGACCACCACACCCAAGGCGAAGCTCCTGAGGCGTTACGCCGAGAAGATGATAACGCTCGGAAAGAACGGCAGCGTCGCCGCCAGACGCCGCGCCATGGCGTTTATGCGCAGCAAGACCACCGTAACACGCCTGTTCGTAGACATAGCGCCCCGCTTCAAGGACCGCAACGGCGGCTATACCCGCATCCTGAAGATCGGACACCGTCCCGGCGACAACGCGCCGATGGCGCTCATCGAGCTCGTGGAGGAGACGGTAACGCCTGTGGAGGCCAAGCCCAAGCCCAAGAAGAAGACGCCCGCAAAGAAGGCCGCTGCCAAGAAGCCGGCCGATAAGAAGCCTGCGGCGAAGAAGGCTGCCCCCAAGAAGGCTGCCGCGGAAAAGGCCCCGAAAAAAGAGGCCGCCGCAAAGAAGCCCGCGGCTAAAAAGGCGCCTGCGAAGAAGAAGGAGCCTGCAGCAAAGACCAAGAAAGAGGAATAAACCGGGTCTCCGGTCTGCTCTTAAATCCTACGGGGGGCAGGGTTGCCAGCATCCCTGCCCCTCTTTTTCATTGAATCTTCACCTTGACATCCTCCATACAACCGGGGCGAGCCATACAACCGGGGCGAGCCGGTCAGTAGGCCCACCATGACAACATCTGGCAAGCCGGTCAACCGGGCACCGTGATAACATCTGTCAAACAGGCCGCCGGATAGCCTCTCCGGCGGTTTTGAACGGCGCGCAGGTACGCGCGCGCAGGCCTCATTCTCCCGGCGCTTTTCCCTTGCATGGGGGTGCTGCTCCGGTTCAGCTATTCTTTATATCGTTTAAAATATGGACTTGCAATTCATTGCGGGTTTGGATAATAGATAGTAGAGGGTGCGTCTCGCTCCGGGCCTTTCAGGGCCATCCGGCGTAAAATTATCTGCGAGATACTGGCGAACTCACCCGGAAGATGTATAATAATATCTATAATACTCAAATCAACGGAGGTGGAGATGTCAAAGTCAATGACCAAGTCACAGGTAGAAGACCATATCGCCAAGAAGGTCGGGGTCCCGAAGAAGACCGTGCGTGAGATACTCCAGGAGATGGCGGCGCTCTCCTACGATGAAGCGAAGAACTCGTTTACCATCCCGGGTATCGGCAAGCTCGTGCTCGTAAACCGCGCGGCCCGCACCGGCAGGAACCCGAGGACCGGAGAGGCCATCGAGATACCCGCCAAGCAGGTGGTGAAGTTCAGGATAGCGAAGGCGTGCAAGGACGCCGTCATGCAGAACGCCGGATAGCGGCCTTACCGCGCCCCCGCCGGCTCCTGAGCCCCCTGTGCGAGTGTGCACAGGGGGGGGGGAGGAGAGGCCGCCGGTGGCGCAAAAGTGGATAGACCGGCTCCAAAGGGTCTTCTCCGGCAGGTGGTGGCGGTCCCGTGTCCCGGGGTTTTTACAGGGGAGGAGCCAATGCCCCTCCGACGGTGCCGGACGGGTGCCTGTGCCGCGTCTACTCCTCGGAGCTTTTGAACCTGTACGAGCGGACCACGCCCTCGCTGACCGTTATCTCGAGGGTACGGCTCTCTTCTCTGGCGCGGGTCTCGTTCTCGATGAGCCCGCCGAGGTATGAAGGGACCTGCTTCTCCTTGAATACGTAGGTCATCTTCTCCGTGCCGTCCGCCCTGGTGACCTTCGCCGGTGCGCCGAAGGTGTCGATGACCTGCTGTCTCGTCGTCTTTCCGGGCTCGATGCTCCTGACCGACTCCTTCTCTATCTTCGTGCCCTCGGTATGGGTCACGAATGTGCCGCATCCGGCGATGAGCGCCAGAAGCGGTAAAGCGATAAATAGCCTTTTCATCGTTCCTCCGTTAAGCTAGTCAACCTCTGGATGATCCGTATCCTAAAAAGCCCCGCCTCGGCGGGGCTTTTCTCCTGTGGCGGCCGTGCCGGCCCTACGCCTCGGCGACACCGTCCCTCTCGGCGTTCTTGACCTTGTACATGGCGAGGTCGGCCTTCTGTATCAGCCCGTCCTTTGTGTCCGCGTCCGCCGGGAAGCTGGCCACGCCGAAGCTGCCCGTCAAGGAGATGTTCAGCCCATCCTCCTTCAGGAAGACCGCCTCCCGGAGCGCGTCCCTTATCTTGCCCGCCACTATCAGGGCGTTCTTCTTGGAGGTCTCGGGCATCAGCACTATGAACTCGTCCCCCCCGTAGCGGCACGCCATGTCCACGTTGCGTATCTTGCCGAGTATGAGGGTGGCCACCTCCTTGAGGAGCTTGCTCCCGTACATGTGGCCGTGTATGTCGTTTACGTCCTTGAAGTTGTCGAGGTCGAGGAATATCATGGACAGGGAGAGCTGGAAGCGTTTGGCCCGCTCCACCTCGTACTCGACCCTGCTGTGGAGAAAACGCGAGTTGTACAGGTGCGTCAGGTCGTCGGTTATGGTAAGCTCATGCACCCTGTTAAGGGAGATGGTGTTCTCTATGGCTATGGCTGTAAAGTCGGCGAGCGCCGTGAGGAGCAGAAGGTCTTCCTCCACGAACTGCTCATCCTCTATCTTGTTTACAAGCTCGATTACGCCGAGGCACTTGCCGCGCGTGACCATCGGGACGCAGATTATCGACTGGGTCTTGAAGTTGGAGACCCTGTCGGCCTTTTCGCAGAACCTCGGGTCCTTCGAGACGTCGGGAACCAGGAGCGGGACCTTCTCTTTCGCGACCCACCCGGCCACCCCCTCGCCGAGCTTCAGGCGCAGCCCCTTGAGCTTGCGCGCCCCCTTGCCGACGGCTAGCTCGAACTTGAGCTCCTTCGTCTCCTGGTCGAGCAGCAGAAGAGACCAGTTCTTCGGGCGTAACAGCTCCCTTATCTTCTCCATGACGATCCTGAGGACCTCGGCCATGTCAAGGGAAGAGGTGAGTGCCTTGCCTATTTCGGTAAGGGTGACAAGTTGATGGCGCATCTGCTGGAGCTGTCTTGTCTCCATTGCCCGTTCCCGAGGGTTTTTGGCGCCCTGGTTGTTCATCACGCAGAATATAACTTATCGGCATGAAAAAATCAAGCGGGACGCCCTTTTAAGGCGGCCTCCTCCCACGATGCCGCAAGCCCGTCCTGAAGCCTCTGTGTTACGGGGCCCGGGGAACCGCCGCCCACGTCCACCCCATCGACGGAGGTAAGCGGCACCACGGCGCAGGTCGAGTTGGTGAGGAATGCCTCGGCGCACCTCCGGAGGTCGGTCTGCGTAAGCCTCGAGGCCATCACGCTTATGCCAAGCCGCCCTGCAAGCTCCATCACGGCCTTCCTCATGACCCCTGGCAGCACCCCCGTGCCCGGGTTCTCGCTCACCGGCGGGGTCTTCAGCACCCCGCGCTCCACGATAAAGAGGTTCGCGCCGGTGGCCTCGGTCGGCTCACCGTCCGGGGTGGTGAATATCGCCTCGTAAGCGCCCCTCCTCTTCGCCTCCGTGCGAGCAAGCACGTTTGGCAGGTAGTTGAGCGTCTTTATCCCCGGCATCGCCGGGTGGAGCCCCTTGACGAGCACCGCCGAGACGCCCTTTTTACGCATGCGCGCGACCGCCCTCTCGTCGACTTCACCCGTGGTCATTATCACCGTAGGCTCCAGGCCGGCCTCAGCAACGAGAGAGCGCCGCCCGGCCCCACGTGTCACGACTATCTTCACGTACGCCGTCTTCTTGGCGAGGCCGTTTGCCGCAAGCAGCCTCCCTATCATCCCCGCGCGTATGTCGCGCAGAAGCGGGGCGAGGCGGACCTTTGGCATGCCTATGGTGAGGGCGCCCTTTTTAAGCCTGTCGAGGTGTTCCTTGAGGTACTGGGGCCTTGCGTGCGAGGCCTTTATCGTCTCGAAGACGCCGTCCCCGTAGTTGAGCCCCCGGTCCGAGGCCCGCACCAGCGCCCGTTCGGCCGCAACGATACTGCCGTTGAGGTAGACCTTCTCCCTGTCCATCTTCGTATCCCTCCCTTTCATCCGGCCGCCGCCTCTCCCATGACGTCGAGGAAGTCCCGTGCCTTGAGGAGCGTCTCCTCGTACTCCTCCTCGGCCACGGAGTCGGCAACGATGCCCCCGCCGACGTTGAGGGACAGGGAGCCGTCTCTGCAGACAGAGGTCCTTATCGCCATCGATACGTCCATCCCACCCGCCAGGTCGATCCAGCCTATCCCCCCGGTATATATGCCGCGTGGCGCGGCCTCGAGCTCGTCTATTATCTCCATGGCCCGTATCTTCGGCGCCCCGGTTATCGAGCCGCCGGGGAATACCGCCCGGAGCGCCGTTGGGGCGTCCACGCCGTCACGCAGGCGCCCCCTTACGGTGGAGACCATGTGGTGGAGCGTGGGGTAGCTCTCTATGGCCTCGAACTGCGGCACCTCCACCGAGCCCGGCTCCGATATCCTCCCAAGGTCGTTCCTCTCGAGGTCGACTATCATCACGTGCTCGGCCCTCTCCTTGGGGCTGTCCCTGAGCTCCTCGATAAGCCGCCTGTCCTTCTCCGGGGTGGACCCCCTCGGCCTCGTGCCCTTTATCGGGCTGGTCTCGGCCACGCCGCCCTCCACGCGCAGCAGCCTCTCCGGAGAGTTGGATATGACCTGAAAGCCGCCGCAGTCCAGAAAAGAGCTGAACGGGGCCGGGCGCGCCCGCAAGAGGCCCAGGTAGAGCGCGAACGGGTCTCCCTCAAAGGGTATCTCCAGCCTCTGCGATATGTTTATCTGGTAGATGTCCCCGGCCGAGATGTACTCCTTGGCCCTTGCTATGGCGCGCAGGTACTCCTCTTTCGTGATGTTCGGCGTAAAGCCGCCGAAGCCCGGGGGCGCGCAGCCCGGCGCGCAAGGGGCCCCGGCGAGCGCCGTCCGGAAGGCCTCCATGCGCCCCCTCTCTCCTGAGCTCGACGCGAGCCAGCCCCTGCCCTCCTCCCGGTCGTATACGAAGACCGGGTCGTAGAGCCCGACGATACAATCCGGGCACTCCGGCCAGGGCGGCGCGGGGCCCCTTTGAGGGGCGCGCGCCAGTGGCTCTATTACGTCCCTCAGGCCGTAGCCGAAGTACCCGGCAAAGCCGGAGGCGAAGGGGAAGGACGCGGCCTGCGTCCGCCCGGGCTCCTTGAGCACCGCGGAGATGGCGGCGAAAGGGTCGGCGAACTCGCGTACCTGATGGTCCGCATCACGGAGCGTCGTCCTCCCGCCCTCGGTCCTTACGGTCATCACCGGGGCGGCGCTCACATAGGTGTAGCGCCCCTCCCACGTGAAGACAAAGGGCAGGCCCATATGCCTCAACGCGAGGAAGGCCCCGGCTGGCAGGGTATCTTTGATCTCTTCTATGGTCATGTCAGTTGTGTTTAAGAATATAACCTTTTACAGACCCGGTCAAGGCGTATCGAACGGGCGGGCTCCAGGGACCCCTGAATAATCAGCGTGAAAAATCCCTCCGGGTGTAGTATATTTAAAGATTGAAAAAACGGGAGACGAAAACCTTTCCAATGGGCGATAAGACCCGGCAGATATTCATAGGCGATGTGAAGGTCGGAGGCGGCGCGCCTGTTACCGTGCAGTCGATGACGAACACGGCGACATCCGACGTGGCGGCAACGGTGGCGCAGATAAAGGCGCTCGAGGCCGCTGGCTGCGAGCTGGTGAGGGTGGCCGTGCCGGACATGGAGGCCGCCTCCTGCCTCGGGCGCATAAAGGCCGCCATACGTATACCGCTCATAGCCGACATCCACTTCGACTACCGCCTCGCGTTGAAGGCGCTCGATGAGGGTGTGGACGCGCTGCGCCTGAACCCCGGCAACATAGGCGCCAGAGGGCGTATTGCCGAGGTCGTTGGCGCGTCCAGGGACAGGGGCGTGCCGATACGCATCGGGGTCAACGCCGGCTCGTTGGAAAAGGACATACTCGAGAAGTACGGCCGTCCCACGGCCCCCGCTCTCGTGGAGAGCGCGATGCGCCATATAGGGATACTCGAGGATATGGACTTCTTCGATATCAAGGTCTCTTTGAAGGCATCGAGCGTGCCGCTTACGGTAGAGAGCTACAGGCTCCTCTCCGGCCAGGTCGATTACCCCCTGCACATCGGCGTCACGGAGGCGGGCACGCTGTTTTCCGGCACGGTCAAGTCCGCGGTGGGCCTCGGCGTGCTTCTGGCCGGGGGCATAGGGGACACGCTGCGCGTCTCTCTTACAGGGGACCCGGTCGACGAGGTCAGGGTGGGCTGGGAGATATTGAAGGCCCTGCAGCTGAGAAAACGCGGTGTCAACATCATATCGTGTCCCACCTGCGGCAGGATAAAGCTCGACAGCATCAGGATAGCGGCCGAGGTGGAGAGGAGGCTCTCGCACGTGGAGGAGCCGGTGAACGTCGCGATAATGGGCTGCGTCGTCAACGGCCCCGGAGAGGCCATGGAGTCCGACGTGGGCATAGCAGGGGGCGACGGCGTTGGGCTTATCTACGTCGGCGGCAAGGTCGTAAGGAAGGTGAAGGAAGAGGAGATAGTCACGGCGCTCATCGACGCGGTAGAAGGGGTGCTCTCCGCCCGCGCCTGAGCGTGAGAGGGTCAAGATGGGGTGTTGCGGCATGGAAGCAAGGGGGACGGGATGAACAGGGTCGGCGCGGATGAATTGATGGCCATGCTCGACGGGCCCGCCGCGGTCTCGCTCATAGACGTGCGCACGCCTGATGAGTTCAGGAGCGGGCACATACCGGGCAGCGTCTCGGTGCCCATGGGCATGCTTGCCGGCCTCGACGCCTTGCCGCTCAAGGGCACGATAGTGCTCTGCTGCGCCTCTGGAATGCGAAGCGGCAGGGCGCGCAACATCCTTGCCGGCATGGGCGTCGAGGCGGTCGACCTGAAGGGCGGCGTAAAGGCGTGGGTCAGGGCCGGCGGCGCTCTGACGATCGGCGGGTAGGGGGCCGGGCAGGGGCGGGCCGGGGGTGGCAAGGGTTGTGCCTGCGGCAAGGGTCGTGCAGACGGCTCCCTCGGAAGGGGGCCGTCTTTTTTAGCAGGCAGTTGAAGACAGCCTGCTAACGCAATCCATGGACGGATTGCCAGATTGCGAGAGTTGAAAAGCCGAGTGATTTGTGAGACTTGCCCGAATTCACTTCGGGCAAGTCGTGTTGGAAAAGTCCAGGACGACCTTTCCAACACCCGGTTGAATGAAAAACAGTTTGACCCCGCGCCCGGCCTGCTGTACACGAGCTTGTTGTGCGGCGCCTCCCTTTACCACCGGGGTGCGCCAGAAAACGGAAGGGTCCCAGGGAAAAGATGTTAAACATAACAGGTCTCAGCAAGTCTTACGGAGGGCAGGTGCTCTTCGACGATGTGACGTTCGCGCTCTCCCCCGGGGAGAGGATAGGCCTTGTCGGCAGGAACGGCTCCGGCAAGACCACGCTCTTCAAGCTCATACTCGGAGAGGAGGAGCCGGACACCGGGTCCGTCTCCATGCCAAGGTACTACAGGGCCGGGCACCTCTCCCAGCACATACACTTCACCGAGGAGACGGTCGTCAAGGAGGCGTGCCTCGGGCTGCCTCGCTCGGAGGACGGGGTAGACCTTACCTACAGGGCGAAGGCCATACTCATGGGCCTCGGCATCGGCCAGGAGCAGTTCGACGCCTCCCCCGATTCCCTCTCCGGCGGCTACCAGATAAGGCTGAACCTCGCCAAGCTCCTCGCCTCGGAGCCTGACCTGCTGCTGCTCGACGAGCCGACGAACTACCTCGACATACTCTCCGTGCGCTGGCTCGGAAAGTTCCTCCGGGCGTGGAAGGGCGAGCTTATCATCATCACCCACGACCGCGACTTCATGGACAGCGTCACCACGCACACCATGGCGATACACCGCGCCAGGCTGAGGAAGGTGGAGGGGCCGGCCACAAAGCTCTACGCGCAGATACTTCAGGAAGAGGAGATATACGAGCAGACCCGTATCAACGACGAGAAGAAGAGGAAAGAGACGGAGAGGTTCATAAACCGGTTCAGGGCGTCGGCCACGAAGGCGAGCGCCGTGCAGTCGAAGATAAAGGCGCTCGATAAGAAGGGAAGGATCGAGAAGCTCGATGACATAAGGACGCTCGACTTCGAGTTCAAGGCCGCGCGCTTTACGGGCAAGACCATGGCGGAGGCCGATGGCCTCTGTTTCGGCTTCACCCCCGAAGAGCCGCTTATCGAAGGGCTCTCGTTCTCCATAGCCCCGGGCGACCGCATCGCCGTGGTCGGCAAGAACGGCAAGGGCAAGACCACGCTGCTGAACCTCATGGCCGGGGAGCTTGCACCGCTTGCGGGCTCCATAAAGGCGCACCCGGCGCTCAAGACCGCATACTTCGGGCAGACCAACATCGAGCGTCTCAACGTGGAGAACACCATCGAGAAGGAGCTGATGGAGGCGCACCCGGACTACAGCCGCGCCGCGGCGCGCAGGGCCTGCGGCGCGATGATGTTCGAGGGCGACTGCGCGCTGAAGAAGATCTCCGTACTATCCGGCGGGGAGCGTAGCCGTGTGCTCCTCGGCAAGCTGCTGTTGCGCCCGGTGAACCTGCTGCTGCTCGACGAGCCTACGAACCACCTCGACATGGAATCGGTGGACTCGCTCATAGAGGCGATAGACGCCTTCCCCGGAGCGGTCGTCATCGTGACGCACAGCGAGATGCTGCTCGCCGCGCTCGCCACGCGACTTATCGTATTCGACAGGGACAGCGTGCGCCTCTTCGAAGGCACGTACCACGAGTTCCTCGCGAAAGAGGGGTGGGAGACGGAGGCCGCCGAGGGCGGGGGGGCGAAGCGCCCCGCGAGGCGCAAGTCGGTAAACAGGAGAGAGGCGCGAAAGCTCAGGGCCGCGATAGTATCCGAGAAGACGCGCACGCTCGCGCCCATACAGAAGAAGATGACGCGCATCGAGGAGGAGATAATCACGGTGGAGCAGAAGGCCGAGGAGGCGAACCTTGCCCTCTTGAAGGCCTCCGAGAAGGGGTCCGCCTCGGAGATCACCGAATACTCCACCGCCTTCCACGCCTCACGCAGCCGCATCGACGCGCTCTTCGACGAGCTGGCCGCTCTCAACAGCGAGTACGAGAAGAAGACCGCGGAGTTCGGGGCCCGTCTCGACGAGGCGGACTGAGCTTGCGCGCCGGCGCCGGTGAAGTCGATCCGCCCGCCCGATATCTTTACCCTTTTCCGATCACAGCCGTTGACAACGGCCCGCGCGTTGCCCGGGGGTAGGTCAGGGCCAAAGTGTTACGTTTAGGTAACATTTGGCGCAAGGCCCCGGTTTTTTGTGGAAATATGGCGGCGCAAGTCCATGAGTGTTACCATAACGTAACATGGTCAGAGACGCAGTTCCCGGGCGCCTGAATTTTTTCGAAAAAAAACACCATATAAATCAAATAGTTTGCGAAGAACGGTCTCGTCCGGGACAACGGTGGTACGCATATTGCTTATTATATTGGGTTCAAGCACCGACAGATTATCCGTTTTAAACAAGGGCCGGCCCCTCGTGCATCTTTTTTCGCTCGAAGATGAAAAAACTTCTTTACACGGTCTTTTATTGTATGGTATTAAGCCATATCAACACAAAAGAGCCCCGGTAGATAGATGTCGCGCCGGTCTGCGGCGTGCAAGCGCTCCTTTGCCGATTCGCCCTTCCCTCATCGGTCCGCGAAGGGTCGGAATGGGGCGGGAGGGGGCTTCTAAGGACGCCCGGGGTTTATGATAACTTTGCGGATTTAAAGCATTTTTCGTAGAGACACCTTGCTTGTTTATATTTTGATAACCGATATCTGGACAATTTAAGGCACGCTTCCCGGAACTTTTTTTAAGAGCGGGAGCGAAAAGTGCTGGACAGGTTTGTGTGAATCTGATATTTTACGGCCTGCCCCACTGGAGCCCTTGCGGGCCGGTTGCGGCGGACGTTAAAATAAACACCCATTCACAACACTATCTGAAAAGCTGAAAACTCTATAATAAGGATTCGGAGGACTCAAGGAACCAGTGGGCCCAAGGATCAAAAATGTGATGATGCGCCTTTGTCAAAGCCTGCTCTACATGGCCGCGGTCCGCCTTTGCCCCGCCATGAGAAAGGCCCGTTCCGAGGAGGCTGGCATCGGCGTCTACCGCCAGCCCGTCGTGCTCGACGGCGAGAACGGCATCTCCATAAAGGGCGTCCCCCCCGAGCGGGCCGAGTCAGGCGGTTCCCGTGCCTTTACCGTCTTCGGAAAAGTTTTAGGTTCCCTTCCCATCAGCTTCCAATACATCAGCGCCGCTGATGTCTTTGTCTATCAGTACCAGTATCAGGATCAGGTCCAGGAGTTCTGCGCAAGGCCGAGAGAGGCGAAGAAGCCCGCCGCCGTGCATCAGTACGCGCGCAAGGCGGACGGCACCCTCAAGAGGGGCTTCGACCTTCTCCGTCTGACGTTGAACCTCGCAAGAGGAGACCTTGAAGCGGCTTCCCCCGTCCATTAGCGGCCGGCAACCCCGGGATACGGCAGCATCGGCCGCGGCCTTTTGAGCGAGTATACGCGCTCAACGGGCTCAAGGTGTATCCGGGAGAGCGGGCCTGGGCGATAATCAGGCTTATCTATGGTCTCATAGGTATATATACAAACAGAAGTGGTTAAAAGGAGGTGTAGGGTATGGATTTAAAGAGCTGTAAGAGAATCTTGAAGAGAGGGTTGCAACTCGGACTTGCGGCGTACCTGCTCTCCGGCTTTGTCCCGATGAAGGCGACAGCCGGGCAGACAGCCGGCGCAGGGTACGAGGCGATGGAGGCTGGTGATCCGGCTATCGGTCAGGAGTACTTTCAGGGGACCAGAAGGTTCACCAACGGCGCCCCGCCTTGTATCTCCTGCCACAGCGCGGGCGTAGGCCAGCTTGGCGGTGGAGTCCTTGCTCCGAACCTTACGAAGGTGTATGCCGACGAGTCGAAGAACCCCCTGGTAAGCGGCGCCTGGATCAACGGCGGCGGTTCACCGACCATGGGTCCCGTCTTCGGCAACAGGCCTGTCACCGACGAAGAGGTCGCTCAGCTTAGGGCGTTCTTCGAGCAGCAGAGCCATGTAGGTACCGTGGCTTCCCACACCGGTGCGTTCACGATCATAGGTATCGGCGGTACCATAGGGATATTGATAATCTTCAATATCATCTGGAGCGGAAGGTACAGGAACAGGAACAAAGGCACGGCCCACGATGCCTTGTGGAGAAATTACGGTGGGAAAGGAGGACGGTAAATGTCGAACTGGATACAAGATGAGATAAATCCCGGTAAAAGGGGATGGGAAGAATTTTACAGAAACCGCTGGCAGTACGACAAGACCGTAAGGAGCACGCACGGTAACAACTGCACGGGCGGCTGTTCATGGATGGTATACGTCAAAGACGGTATCATCACATGGGAGCTTCAGGCCGTCGACTATCCCAAGCTCGACCAGACGCTTCCCCCGTACGAGCCGAGGGGCTGCCAGAGGGGTATCTCCTCTTCATGGTACGTCTACAGCCCTGTGAGGATCAAGTATCCTTACGTTCGCGGCGCGCTCATCGACGCCTGGAAGGAAGCCAGGAGCAAGCATTCCGATCCGGTCGAGGCGTGGAAGTCCATCGTCGAGAACGCCGAGCTTCACAAGAAGATCAAGTGGTCCAGGGGTAAGGGCGGATTCCGCAGGTTCGATTGGGACACCGCCGTCGAGATAATCGCCTCGGCCCAGATATACACCATCAAGAAGTACGGTCCGGACAGGAACATCGCGTTCTCGCCCATCCCGGCGATGAGCCAGATAAGCTACGCGTCCGGCGCCCGTTACAACCAGCTCATAGGCGGTGTGCACCTGAGCTTCTACGACTACTACACCGACCTTCCGCCTGCTGAGCCGGAAGTATGGGGCGAGCAGACCGACTCATGCGAAAGCGCCGACTGGTACAACGCCGGCTACGTCGTAATGAACGGTGCGAACCCGAACATGACAAGGACGGCCGACTGCCACTTCGTCTCCGAGCTCAGGATGGGCGGAGCGAAGCTCGTGGTATGCGCCCCCGACTACTCGCAGGTCACCAAGTACGCCGACCTCTGGGTCCCCTTGAAGACAGGTTCGGACACGGCCTTCTGGCTCGGTGTGAACCACGTCATCCTCAAGGAGTTCTTCGTCGACAGGAAGGTCCCCTACTTCGAGAACTACGTAAGGGCCTACACAGACCTGCCGAACCTCGTCAAGCTGGAGAAGAGCAAGGACGGCTACGAGATAGGCAGGTACCTGAGGGCGAGCGACCTGGCCGACTACGCCGACGAGGACAACCCGGAGTGGAAGTTCTGCATGTGGGACGAGAAGTCCGGCAAGGCGTGTGTCGTCAACGGCGGCATGGGTTACAGGTACCCCCAGAAGCACGAGAGCCACGGCAAGTGGAACACTCTGCTCAAGGACGGTAAGACCGGTGAGGACATCACCCCGGCCCTGTCCGTGCTCGACATAAAGGACGACGCGATAGAGACCAACTTCTACGAGCTCGATAAGCCCGAGAGGTACAAGAGGCAGGTCCCGGTCAAGTTCGTCGAGACCAAGGAAGGCCGCGTGCCCGTAACGACCGTGTTCGACATCAACATCGCCAACACGGGTGTTGCGCGCAAGGGGCTTTCAGGCGACTACTGCAAGAACTACGATGATGACAGGGGCTACTCACCCGCGTGGCAGGAGAAGTACACGGGCATAGGCCGTGACACCATCATCCAGATAGGCAGGGAGTTCGCCTCCAACGCCGAAGTCACCAAGGGCCGCTCGATGGTCATCTGCGGCGCGAGCTTCAACCACTGGTACCACTCCGACCTCATGTACAGGGGCGCCATGAACGCGCTCATGCTGTGCGGCTGCGTCGGACGCAACGGTGGCGGGCTCCAGCACTACGTCGGACAGGAGAAACTCGCCATGTTCGATTCATGGGGCCAGATAGCTCACTCGCTCGACTGGTACAGGCCGCCGAGACTGATGAGCAACCCGATCAACTGGTATGTCCACACGCAGATGTTCAAGTACGACTCGGCGATAACGGACTACCATGTCGTTCCGGACAAGAACGCGCTGGAGTACCAGCATACCGCCGACTACGCCGTAAGGGCGATAAGGCTCGGCTGGATGCCTGGCTACCCGCAGTTCAACAAGAGCAACATCGCCATAGCCGATGAGGCGGTGAGGGCAGGGGCCAAGACCGACGCGGAAATCGTCGACTACACGGCCAAGCAGCTCAAGAGCGGCGCCCTCGACTTCGCCATCGCGGACCCGGACGCCCCGGAGAACTATCCGAGAGTCTGGATGATCTGGCGTGCGAACGCCCTCGGCTCGAGCGCAAGGGGCCAGGAGTACTTCTTCAAGTTCCTCCTCGGCACCCATCACAACCTCATCACCGAAGAGGTCGCAAGGCCTTACCTCAAGGAGATGAAGTACAGGGAGTCACCGCTTGGAAAGCTCGACCTTCTGGTCGACCTCAACATGCGTATGAACACGACCCCGACCTACTGTGACATCGTCCTTCCGGCGGCGCACTGGTACGAGAAGGAGGACATCAACACCACGGAGCTCCACTCCTTCGTCCATCCGATGGGCGCTGCGGTAAGGCCGAGCTGGGAGGCCAAGAGCGACTGGGACGCGTACAAGTTCCTGTCGGTCAAGTTCTCCGAGCTCGCGAAGAAGCACTTCCCCAAGCCTGTAAAAGAGGTTGTCTCTTTCCCGCTCGGGCACGATACGCCCGGCGAGATCGCGCAGCCTGCGCTCAACGGCATACAGGACTGGAAGAAGGGCGAGTGCGAGCTTATCCCCGGCAAGACGACGCAGGGGCTTAAGGTCATCGAGAGGGACTTTGCCAACGTCGACAAGCAGTACGTGTCGGTCGGCCCGCTGATGAAGGGCAAGTACGGCTTCCACGGCATCATGCTCGACGGCAAGGACCTCTACGAGAACTACATGAACCAGAAGCACACGGCAACCGTGGAGTGGAACGGCCAGAAGTACATCGCCATGAACGAGGCGAAAGAGGCCGCGAACTTCGTCCTGGCCTTCTCGGGCACGACCAACGGCGAGGTCTCCTACAGGCAGTGGCATGAAGAGGAGCACCACACCGGTCTGCACGACGAGAACTACGTGGCCGCCAAGAAGGCCGTCAAGTCCATCTACGGCGACGATGTGGAGTTCAGGGAAGGCGCACACGGTCTCGCGGACGAGATCGCGGGCCCGGACAGGAACTTCACCGTCACCTTCGACGACATCGTCGCGCAGCCGAGGCGCTGGCTCACCAGCGCACTGTGGACGGGCGATAACAGGAGGGGCAGGGCCTACGGGACCTGGACCATCCAGACGGAGCGCAGGGTGCCGTGGAGGACCCTTACGGGTAAGCAGCACTTCTACCTCGATCACCCGATATACCTGCAGTTCGGTGAGGGCCTGCTTGTCAACAAGTACAAGCTGAACCCTGCGAAGATGAACGAGATCCAGAAGTCGGACAAGACCGACGCCCTGGTGCTCAACTACATCACACCGCACAGCAAGTGGGCGATCCACTCTACGCACTACGACAACCTCAGGATGTTGACCCTCTCCCGTGGCGGTAACTCGGCCTGGGTCAACGACAAGGATGCCGAGAGCGTGGGTATAAGGGACAACGACTGGATAGAGGCGTACAACGACAACGGCATATTCGTCTGCCGCGCGGTCGTAAGTGCGAGGATCCCCTCGGGTACATGCTATGCCTATCATTCACAGGAAAGAACCGTGAACATTCCGAAGGCGGAGCAGAGGAACAAGATCAGGGGTGGATTCCACAACTCTCTCACCAGGCAGCGTCTGAAGCCGACACTCATGACGGGTGGATACGGTCAGTTCTCGTATGCCTTCAACGGCTGGGGCCCGATTCCGATCATCAGGGACACCACCGTGTTGGTGAGAAAAATGAGAAACCAGGAGGTGAAGTGGTAAAATGGATATAAGAGCTCAACTTTCAATGAGTTTTCACATGGACAAGTGCATAGGCTGCCATACATGCTCTGTGTCCTGCAAGAACGTCTGGACAACGCGCCGCGGCGCGGAGTACATGTGGTGGAACAACGTCGAGACAAAGCCCGGCGCCGGTTATCCGCTCACATGGGAAGACCAGGAGAGGTACAGGGGCGGCTGGGAAGTCTCCGGTGGAAGCCTCAGGCTGAAGCTCTTAAAGGGCCCCGGCAAGATCAGGAGCCTGGCGAATATCTTCTTCCAGCCTAACCTCCCGACGGTAGACGACTACTACGAGCCGTTTACCTACGACTATCAGAACCTCTTCAACGCGCCGGCCGGCGACGACCAGCCGACCGCGAGGGCGAAGTCGCTCATTACCGGCGAGTTCATGGAGAAGATAGTCCTGGGTCCGAACTGGGACGACGACATGGGCGGGTCCCCGCTCTATGCCGCCAACGACCCGAACCTCAGGGGTCTGTCCGAGTCACAGAAGGAGATGCTCACCAAGTTCCACAAGCTCTTCTTCTTCTATCTGCCGAGGATATGCAACCACTGCCTCAACCCGGCTTGTGTCGCTTCCTGCCCGTCAGGCGCGATATACAAGAGGGGCGAGGACGGCATCGTACTTATCGACCAGGACACGTGCCGTGCCTGGAGGTTCTGCGTAAGTGCGTGCCCTTACAAGAAGCCCTATTACAACTGGGCCAACGGTAAGTCAGAGAAGTGCATATTCTGTTATCCGAGGACCGAGACCGGCCAGGCCAACGCCTGCGCCCATGCCTGCACAGGCAGGATCAGGTTCGTAGGCGTACTCTTCTACGACGCCGACCGGATCGAAGAGGTCGCCAAGACCCCGGATGACAGGCTGGTGGAAGCCATGAGGGAGATCATACTCGACCCGAGCGATCCGAGGGTAATCGCCGAGGCCCGCAAGGCCGGAATCGACGAGAACTGGATCGCGGCCGCGCAGAACTCCCCGGCTTACAACCTGTTCAAGAAGTGGCGTATAGCCATGCCGAACCATCCCGAGTTCAGGACGGTTCCCATGAACTTCTATATGCCGCCTCTTTCACCGATCCTTCACAACGCGAAGGCCGAGAACGGCGGCACCTTCGACCCCGAATCGACGGAGTTCTTCAACGACATCGATAAGATGAGGGTCCCCGTAAGGTTCCTTGCCAATCTCCTTAGCGCCGGCAACGAGCAGGTCGTGCTCGAGTCGCTCAAGAAGCAGATGGCCGTCAGGATGTACGTCCGTCAGCAGAGGGTGGGCGATGTAGGCGACGCCAAGGCCAAGGCCGCTCTTTCAGCCGTAGGGCTGACGGCGCAGGATGCCGAGGATATCTACAGACTTACCTCGCTGGGCACCTTCCAGGAGAGGTTTGTGATACCCGAGACACATCGCGAAACGATGACAACCGTGGACCCGAGAGAGATGTACGAGAAGAGGGGTACGGTCGGCTTCGGCAGCAAGAAGAAGGAGTTCGTCGGGAGGACCTGGTAATTGGAAGGAACGGTCAAGGATAAGAGCTTATACAGCCGCCTTGCGGAGTTGCTCGAATATCCGACGGAGGGTATCAAGATCAAGGTCGACGAGTGCGTAAAAGCGCTCGAAAAAGATGAAAGATACCCTCACGAGATCGTCCATGAGCTTGAGAAGTTCCAGAAGGACCTGAAGGAGATGCCCCTTGACGACCTTCAAGGGGTATACTCCTACACCTTCGAGCTCTCGGGAGATTTCACGCTGGATATGGGCTACCATCTGTACGACGGCTTCAAGCGGTCAAATAAGCTCACGGCCATACGGTCCATGTACACTGCGAATAACTTCCCCTATGAGGAGTTTGACAAGGGGGAGCTTCCGGACCACCTTCCACTGCTGCTCCACTTCCTCGGTTTCGTAAAGGACGAGGAGCTTAAAAGGGACTTCCGCGAAAGTTTCGTGATAATAGCGATGGAGAAGCTCGCAAGAGCCTTTGAAAGAAATCACCAGAACATCTATAGCCACCTGATTACGGCCATCTATAGAGTCATAGAAAAAGATGTTAAGGAGGAAAAGTAATGGACAATATCCTGTTCGGACAGTTGCCGTATGTCCTCATTACGATAGCCATCGTTGGGGCCATATGGAGATTCAAGAGCCACAGGTACACGTGGTCGTCCCAGTCCTCGCAGTTCCTCGAGAACAAGACCCTGTTCTTCGGGTCGTTCCCCTGGCACTACGGGATACTCACGGTACTCACCGGTCACATAATCGGGATATTCATCCCGAGCGCCATACTGGCATGGAATGGCGTGCCAATAAGGCTCTACATACTTGAGCTGACTGCCCTGGCTTTCGGGCTCCTCGCGCTCTTCGGCCTTCTCGCCCTTATCTACAGGAGGCTTACGAACTCGAGGGTAAAGGGGCTCACCACCACATGGGACGTTATCATCCTTATCGTCCTGCTTGTCCAGGTCCTCACGGGCCTCGGCAACGCGATTCTCTACAGGTGGGGCTCAAACTGGTATGCCGGAGCCGCCGTGCCGTGGATCTGGTCGGTATTCAGGTTCAGCCCGAATCCCGAGTACGTCGCGAACCTGCCCCTGATAACCAAGGCGCACATCTTCAACGCGATGATATTCATCGGCCTTATTCCGTTCTCAAGGCTCGCGCACTTCGTGGTCCTCAACCCGTACAAGTACCTCACCAGGCCTTATCAGGTCGTAAGGTGGTACAGGAAGGGCGGACCCACGGTAAACGTAGTACAGTACAAGTAACCCATGGTGGGGTGGGCGGAGACGCCCACCCCATTTATTAGGATCCGGGATGGTATTGTTGCCGCAGAGTAGTATCTGCCCTAATACCCATGTATGTTGAACATCCCGGTGATGATCTTGTGAGTAATCCTCTCGTTTTAGAGGTTGATATAAAATAGATTGGCATGCTGCGAATGGGGCGCTCCGATCGGCCCCATGCGCAGACTATAGAAAAGGAGAAGAAAATGGCTGACCTCCGTGAATGGAATGTAGAGGATGATGCATTTTGGAACTCTACAGGTAAAAAAGTTGCAAACAGGAACCTCTGGATATCGATCCCGTGCCTTCTGGTCGGGTTCTCTACCTGGCTTATGTGGGGCATCATCGCCGTCCAGATGCTCAACATCGGGTTCCCTTTCTCCAAGGTGGAACTCTTTACGATCACGTCGATAGCGGGCCTCACGGGCGCAACGCTCAGGATACCCTCATCGTTCATGATCCGTATAGCCGGCGGACGTAACACGATATTCTATACGACGTCGCTGATGTTGATACCCGCTATCGGCGCCGGTATCGCGTTGCAGACCAAGGAAACACCGCTGATAGTTTTTCAGATACTGGCGTTCCTCTCCGGTTTCGGGGGTGGAAACTTCGCATCTTCCATGAGTAACATAAGCTTCTTCTTTCCGAAGAGGGTTCAGGGTACGTCCCTGGGC
This sequence comes from Thermodesulfobacteriota bacterium, assembly GCA_046757705.1. Taxonomy (GTDB): domain Bacteria; phylum Desulfobacterota; class GWC2-55-46; order GWC2-55-46; family GWC2-55-46; genus JBHHYT01. The sequence goes on along the minus strand of JBHHYT010000026.1, from coordinate 3,439 downwards.
CTTAACGCGGGACTCGGTAACTTCGGTGTCACGACCATGCAGATACTCGTTCCGCTGGTCATGACCTTCGCGCTCCTCGGCCCCATCAGCGGAGACCCGATGACGCTCATAAACACATCGGGTACCCTCATAGGCAAGATCCCCGCCGGTACCGCGACATGGATATCCAACGCCGGATGGGTCTGGGTCCTCTGGCTCGTGCCGCTGGGCATCGCGAGCTGGTTCGGTATGAACAACATCACCGACGATCATGTATCGCCAGGCATATCCAACCCGATAGCATCGATGGCGAAGATAACCTATCTTCTCATCACCGCGTTCATCTGCGCCGGCATAGCGCTCTACCTCATGCTCCCGCCCCCGATCGGGCTCGGTGTGATCAACATGTGGATAGCGATGGGCATCGCCATCTGCGGCACGCTCATCCTTATGAGGTTCGCCACCCCGGCGCCGATAAGGGAGAACCTGAAGAGGCAGTTCAGGATCTTCAGCAACTCACATACATGGATAATGACGATCATCTACACCATGACATTCGGCAGCTTCATTGGGTTCTCCGCTTCGTTCCCGCTGTCGATCAAGGTCATATTCGGCTTCAAGCACGTTGCCGACGCCTCCGGTGTTATGACTCACACCATGGTAAACCCCAACGGTCCCAGCGCACTTACTTACGCCTGGATGGGCCCCTTCATCGGAGCCCTTATCCGCCCTGTCGGCGGATGGATCGCGGACAAGCTCGGTGGCGCGCTCGTGACCCAGATATGCTCCATTGCGATGGTCATAGGCGCATTCCTCGTCGGTGGGTACATGCTCAAGGCGTACGGTTCGGCCACGCCTGAGGAGTACTTCATGCCGTTCTTCCTGCTCTTCCTGTTGCTCTTCCTCGCTTCAGGCATAGGAAACGGCTCCACCTTCAGGACCATCGCCATGGTCTTTGACAAGGAGCAGGCCGGTCCGGTTCTCGGCTGGACTTCGTCTGTCGCCGCTTACGGCGCCTTCTTCATGCCGAAGCTCATCGGCGCGCAGATCAAGCTCGCCACCCCGCACAAGGCACTCTGGGGTTTCGCGGTATTCTACGCCGTATGCTGCGTCCTTAACTACCTGGCGTACCTGAGGCCGGGATGCAAGTACAAGAACCCTTAAGCCTTCCGCCGCATCCACCTGATTCTATTGACGGATGCGCTGGCTTGATGGACATGGAAGGGGGCCCCTCTTTGAGGGGCCCCCTTCTTTTTTGTGCCTCCCTGCATGCAGCCCCGCCACCCGGTTTGCCAGGGCCCGCGCGCCCTCTCCAGTACAAGCCACACAGGAAATTCAAAAAAACATTCTCATCCCGGCTTATTTTTCCGGGTGTGTTGACGCCTCCAGGCATGTCCGCTATAATGTTTACAACCCTTGACAACAAGTCCAGTGAACCTTAAAACACGGAGGTTTGGAGATGAGCAAGTACGACCAGATCGATAAGTTCGGTACTGAAGACATGACCGCCGAGGAGGAAAAGGCAAGGTTCGACTATGTTGTGAAGAACTGCAAGTGCGTCGGGTGTCCTACCTATGTCGAGGGCGACTCCCCCGTTGGTTATTGCTTCCCCGCCATAGGGACCAGCAAGAACATCCAGTGGGAGAAGGATTGCATCTGCGAGACGTGCCCGATATTCAAGGAGTACGAACTCTCGCATACATTTTATTGCACAAGGTGTTCTCAGCTCTGCCAGGCGCTCAAGAGCGACGTTCAGGGCGGTCAGGGCGGCTCGGGCTAGCCCCCCCCCGGAAAAAGCCACTATCGCTCTTCTCCCCGCGACGGCTCCTCATGTAGCACGGGCCGTGCAGCGGTAACTATCCGAAGGACGGGGGAGGCGGGGCGGAACGGTTAGCTCCCTGAGTGCCGGGCGGTCTGTTTTACACCGCCCGGCGCAGGGGGCCTTACCTTCCCAAACAAAATATTACATTATCCGCCCCGCCTCCCCATTATCAGCACCTGCCGTTCCTTTTTCAATGGGCAGAATACTCCCCTTGCCCCTCCGTCATGTCCGTGCCTCTCTACCCCTGGCCGCCCCCCTCTGTTCGTCTATCAACAGCACTTGAAAATCGAGAACAAACGCCTGTTTCCTTGATTTGCCTCTGGACAAAGGAGTTTATCTATAGTACTATGAAATATCACACGAAAATGTGTAGAATAAATACTTTCAGAGGAGAGGTCTAATGGAGATTACTACCACGGAGCAGGCAAAAGACGTCATTAAGAAGTGGCTCGAGGAAAACCATCATCAGGTAAATGAGATCAAGGATGATGGCGTCAACTTCCACTTTGAGATAGACTATCCGCTTGGCAGCCTCAAGAGGCAGCGCGTCATTCAGCCCAAGGAGTACCCGGGCCTGATAGTCCTCTTAAACGGCGTTTCCATCGCCAACGAGCACACCGAAAAGCTCAAGAAGATGAACCAGAACGACAGGGACGCCTTCTACACCGAGATAAGGAACGACCTTATCTTCCTCCAGAACAGCTACGACATGAACATGGACGAAGACAGCGTCGCCAAGCAGGTGCAGTTCTCATACGAGTTCTACTTCGACGCGCTTACCAAGACGAAGCTCTACGAGGGACTTCTGATGAACCACAGGACGCTTCTGTACTTCATCACCAAGTTCAACGACGAGTTCGGCGTTCCCGTGATGCCCACGGCCCCGGTCGACCAGGGTGGAGATACACCCGTAGGGACCGCCTGATCCGCCGCCGTTCAGCAAAGGAGGATACCATGTCAAGGCAGATGCTTGAGATCAAATACCGTTGCATGCACCCTTCCTGCGTCGTCAACTGCAGGGAAGGGGTTATAGCCATCGATGAAGAGCACTTCAAGGAGCTCGCCGCTCACTACGAGGAAGAGGATATGTTCAGGAGCCCCCGTGGTTTCTGCCGCCTCGGTTTCTCGCAGCCCTACAAGGTCCGCGAGATGGAGCAGCTCGTCGAGGAGGAGCCGGCCCCGATAGACCCCGAGCTTGAGAAGGCCGATCCCATCGGAATCCTGATGGCGGAGCACAGGGAAATCCTCGGTATGCTCGAAAAACTCGAGGATCTCATCCGCAAGCGCGACGCGAACGCCCTCTGGGCGTACACTGCCGAAGTGGAGAACGTCCTGATGCTGCACTCGGCCCTCAAGGAGGAGGAGGTCCTCTTCCCGGCGATAAGGTCCATGGTCTCCCTCTCCGATGTGCTCGTAAATATCATCAAGGAGGACCACAGCGAGATACTCTCTCTTCTGCATAACTTCCGCACGGCCCTTCAGGAAGGAGACCTCGTGGACGGCGTCATCCGCTCGATGATCGTAAGCCTGCGCAGCCACATCCGCAAGGAGAACTATGAGTTCTTCGAGCTTGTGGACAAGGCCATAGAGCCGGCCATCAAGGCGTCCATCGTAAAGGGTATGGAGGAGATAGTAAAG
>JBHHYT010000025.1:0-25828 GCA_046757705.1 Thermodesulfobacteriota bacterium | reverse complement strand
ACGTCGCCTGACGTGGACGCGGGCACGAGCCCCACCACTTCGTCCGTATTCGCGGGGTTTACGGACTCGATGGTCTTTTTTGTCTCCGAATCGACCCACATGCCGTCCACGAGGTTCTTGTAGCGCTCCGCCATATCCCTTGCCTCCCTGAAAAGTGATTGCCGCAAACGGAAAAAGGCCCGGCCTGTGGAAATTATACCAGAGCCGGTGGTGGGCGGCAAATCCGCGGACCCGTATCCCCTGAATCCAGGAAGGAGGGGGCGGCTCCGCGCCGCGGCCCTGAGTTGGAAAGTGATTGGAAAACAATGAGTTCTAAAGCTTTTCTCAGAAGACGCCGAAATATGTGGGGTATGAGAAACGCACTTTTTATACTGCTCTGTTCTGTCTCTCTCATGGTTCCGTCCACGGTCTGGGCCGAGCCGCCGGGCTGCGAGGACCACGGGATACTTCAGGACATGGACCACTACACCGAGAAGTGGGCGTGGGGAGGCCCGAGGAACAGGGCGGACATCAACCTGTGGGACTCCCCGGCGCACATAGCGATTGTGGGCAGCGTGCTTCCCGGCGCGTACGTCGATATAATCGGAGAGAAGGACGGGTACTACAGGATAAGGACGCCCGAGTCACAGGGCAGCGTGACCGGGTGGATCAAGGAAGAGCAGGTGGAGTCCATAATACCCAGGGAAGAGTCCCGGCCATACGAATGCGGATATAAAGCGTCGCAACACCGCCATTTCCCCTTGACTAAGAATTTCTTATAATGTAATTTGAAGATGCAGGCAGGCCTTCGGGCCCAGGCCGCGCTCTGTTGCCGCGCGGGTGTAGTTCAATGGCAGAACGTGAGCTTCCCAAGCTCAATACGAGGGTTCGATTCCCTTCACCCGCTCCATTTGAGATTTTTCAGCGGGTCCATTCCCAGCCCCCCGGGGCGCAACCCGTCCTGATATGGTTTTGAGACCCCTATGCTTGCGGCGGGGTCTCTCATACAGCTAAGCCGGCCCCCCTTTCAAAGAGGGGCCGGCTTTCTTGTCGGTGTGGTCTGAATATGCCTGCGGGCTGAGGCACCCTTGCGTGGAGGGTGTCGTGGCGGTGCATCGGCGTCCTTCGCACGGGGCGGGTTTTTGCCTGGCATTTTCCCGGTTTTGCTGTTAACATTACGGACTTGCAGGTCGCGGGAAAAGCATGTCGTAAACAACAAAACCGGTACGAAGGGGTGGAATATATGAAAGTCAGCATGCAGGTAGGCGAGCCGAGGGACTTCAGCTCATGGGACGGCTCCAACACCGCCGTGGGCACGGTCGTAGAGGGCCTCGAAGGCTCGAAGACGCTTGAGACAGAGGCCACGGTGGCCAACATCATACAGTCCAAGGGCGAGAAAAAGACCGAGGAGAAGACCGAGTACTGGTTCGTGGTCTCGTGCAGGGAGACCCGGTACGGTGACTCTACCTTTTCGAGCCTGCTGATGGTGCCGAGGTACAGGCTGAAGAAGCCGCCCCTCGACCTGATCAAGGAGGGCCAGCAGCTCGTCTTCAACGCCGTATGGCGCGGGGACGGGAAGCCATGGGACAAGGGTTCCGTGGAGGCGGCGCAGGTGGGAGAGATAGACCTCAAGGGCGTGCTCGTCGTGAACATTGAAAAACTCGACGGGGAGTAGCCGCCTGTCTCCCCCCTCCACAGCCCCCTCTTGCCCTGCCTTTCGGAAAAAGCCATATAGAGTAGAGAGTCGCCCTTTCAGGCCGATGGAGCCGGGGCGGCTCTCTGTGACTCAGGGTGACTCATGGTGACTCAGGTCATGGAGCGGTGCGCGGCCCGGGGTTAAAGTGATATATCTGGGAATCCCTTTCGTTCCCGTCCCTTTCTAATCTTCCTTTAATGTATGATGATGTTATATGATTAACCAAAGGCTTGAAAGCATAAAAAACGTGATGTGGTGATATGCGTGAAAGAGTGCTGATAACCGGGGTGGGCGGTCCTGCCGGCAGGAGCGCCTCGGTCTACTTCAGGGGCAGGGGGTACCCTGTTATCGGGACGGACATGCGAAAGGTCGAGGACGTCGAGGTGGAAGTCTTCCGTACGGTGCCGCCGGCCCGGGACCCTTCCTACCCGGCGGCGCTGCTCGGTCTTATAGGGGAGCTGACCCCCGGCCTGTTCATCCCCACGGTCACGGAAGAGCTTGGCGTGGTTGCCGGGCTTAAGGGGGAGATAGAGGGGGCGGGCTGCCGGGTCTTCATTTCCGCGCCGGGGGCCGTGGAAGTAGCCAACGACAAGTTCAGGACGGCCGTCTTCATGGAGGAGCGCGGGGTGGCGGTGCCGCGCACCTTCGAGGGCGCGCTCCCGGCAGAGCGCGTGCTCGCGGAGCTCGGCCTGCCTCTGCTCGCGAAGCCGGTCTTTTCGCGTGGCGGCAGGGGGGTCGTGGTCTACAGGACCCCGGAGGAGGTCCGGGCCGAGCAGCGCCAGGACGTCATGTTCCAGGAGTTCGTGCCGGGCCCGGAGTTCGACGTGAACCTGTTCATCTCCGGCGCTGGCCGCGTGCTCGCCGCCGTAGCGCTCGAGAAGACGGCGCTCAAGGAGGGTATAACAGGCAACGCCGTGGGCGTCAGGCGCGTGCACAGGGAAGACGCCGTGGAGCTGGCGCAAAGGGCGTGCAGATCCCTGGGGCTCACGGGGCCGCAGGACGTGGACATCCGCCTGCGCGAGGACGGCACACCCGTGTTACTCGAGATAAACGCAAGACTGGGGGGCAATGTGCTCCACGCCCAGGAGATACTGGATTCATTACTAAGCTCATGGAAAAAGGAGGAAGGATTCGATGCGTGTAATTAGTGTTGTGTTGGTCGCTGTATTTCTGTTCTGCGCCGCGGGGCTCGCACAGGCCGCAGGGGACTCTTTAAAGGAGGCCCAGAGGCTCTATGACGCCGGCAAGTACAAGAAGGCCGAATCCATGGCAAAGGGGCTCGTCGCGCAGGAGCCGGACAACGCAGGCTACCACCAGCTGTTGGGGGACATATACAAGAGGGAGACGAAGCTCGAGAAGGCGCTCGCCGAGTACAAGAAGGCCGAGAGCCTCGGAATCAAGAGCGCCGAGCTTTACAAGGACATCGGCACCACTTACAAGTGGCTTGGAGATAGCTCCACCGCCGTCAAGTACTACAAAAAGGCGCTCCGGGTGCACCCCGGCGACAGGGAGGCCAAGAGCGATCTCGCGCAGATAAGGAGGAGCAAGGGCCTCGGGATAAGCCTCATGGCTGGCGGCTGGGAGCCGGACTACACGACCAGCGCTTACGAGCTGATGCTCTCGTACAGCGGCATAAAGGACCTCGACCTCTACGCGGGCTACGGTTTCGCCGACCAGGTCTACTACGACAGGACCAAGTACTACGCCAAGGGGTACTACTTCTACGCCCCCGGCTCTTACTTCAAGGTGAACCCGCAGTTCAAGGACTACGACTACCCGACATCCAAGGTGCCCACACCGGACGCCAACTCCTACGACAAGGTGCCGTCCGTGGAGCTCGAGCTCCAGCACTGGGTCACCGGCGACTTCCGTGTAAACGTGGCGTACGAGTTCTTCAGGCCGAGCTTTTTCCACGACACCGGCTCCCACGCCACCAACCACAAGGTAACGACGGAGCTGTACTACATGACGCCGCTCAAGTACCTGAGGTTCAAGCTCATATACGCCATCCTGAGGGACCCGGACCCGGACAGGACGGCCATCATAGGCAGGGACGACCCGAACACGCCCGTGGTGGACGTGGCCGCGGCGACCGACATCGTCTACCAGACCGAGCAGTTCCTCGGCGGGGCCGTGGAGTACGTAAGGGGCAGGTGGGACGCCGAGGTGAAGTACATGCCCAACAGGGACCTCGACAGCTCCTACGACTACTCCCTGCTGACCAAGCTGGGCTACAGGTTTACGGACAGGCTGGCCGGAAGGCTCGACTACGTCTACGACAAGTACTCGACCAAGAGCAACTTCTCCGGGGAGACGGCGGGCGTGTACATGGCCTCGGCCTACTACAAGCTCACCCCGGGAACCGATATCGGGGCGGGTCTCAAGTACCTCGACCTGCCCGCGGGTAAGGACACCACCGGGTTTCTTACCCTGAGGTACAAGACCGGCATAGGGTTTTAATGCTCTCGATCTTTTTCTCGGTCTTTCTCCTTCAGGCCACCTACATAGACCTCTTCAACAACGGTCACGCTCTCCTCGACCAGGGCAAGCCCAAGGAGGCGGAGATGGTGCTCAAGGAGTCCGCGTCCCTCAAGCCGGGCTACGTGCCCACTTTGAAGGCGCTCGGGGAGGTCTACGCGAAGCTCGGGCGTCTGCCCGAGGCGATAGAGCAGTATGAGAAGGCAGTCAAGGCGAGCCCGCGGGACCTGCGTGCCCGCGGCAGGCTCGCGGAGCTTTACTCGTGGGCCGGCAACCATGACAAGTCCATCGTCTCCTACAAGGACGCCCTGGAGCTCGACCCCGGCAATATCCTCCTGAAGAACGGGCTCGCCACCGTCCTGAGATGGTCCCACAGGCATGAAGAGGCCGAGCGGTTGTACCGCGAGGTATTGGCCGTCGAGCCCAACGACCGGGACGCCCTCAAGGGGCTTGGAAAGACGTACGCCATGACAGGGGACCTCTCCGGCGCCTCCGAGGTGCTCCTGCGCGCGATAAAGCTCTACCCGGACGATGCGGAGCTCTACAAGGAGATGGGCACGGTGCTCTCATGGCGCAGGGACTTCAAGGAGGCGCAGGAGTACCTCGACAAGGCCATCGAGTTGAGGCCGGACTACCCCGAGGCCGTAAGGACGCAGGGTGATGTGTACCTCTGGATGAGGGACTTCGACTCGGCCCTCGCGTCCTACCGCAAGGCCGCGGACATAGAGCCCGGCAACGTGGAGAACTACCTCCTGCTCGCCAGGGTATACCGGCAGATGGACAACCTCCGCATGGCAGAGGAGTCGGTCAAGGCGGCCCTGCGGATAGACCCCGGAGCATCCGGCGCCCTTGAGCTCCTGCGCGAGCTGCGCTCGACCGGGTCCGTCAGGTACACGGTGGTAAGGACCCTCGGCGAGGCCGTAGAGTTCGGGGTCTTCTTCTTCGTCTTTATCCTCCTCTTCATCACCTACCGCAGAAGGAGGCGCATGCTCCTGCGCCGCCACAGGCTTTACTTCTACTTCAGCAACGTCGTCCTGCCGGCCCTCGTTGTCATCACCTTCGTCTCCTTCCTCGGTAAAGAGACGCTCACGAGGTGGGTCGGGACCTCCGTTGTGGAGGACGTTATGGAGGCGGTGCTCTTCTTCACCCTCGGCGTATCCATGCTCGCGCTGCTGTGGACGGAGCGCCGCTCGAACACCTTCTCCAAGACGGTGGTCCTCGTCATCGGCGCGCACCCGGACGACATAGAGCTCGGCTGCGGCGGCTACATCATGAAGCTCAAGGACGGGGGCGGGGCCGTCTATGGCCTCACCATGTCAAGGGGCGAGAAGGGTGCCCAGAACGCGGAGAAGAGGGAGGAGGAGCTGAGGAAGGCGGCCCGTTTCATGGAGCTTGACGGCTTCTGGCACCTGGACTTCCCTGATACCCGCCTCGACCGCGTCATATATGACATGAAGGACAGGATCGAGGACAAGATAAAGGAGACCGGCGCAACGGTCGTGCTCACGCACACGGCTATCGACACCCACTCCGACCACAGGGCGGTCTTCGAGGCGTCCAAGGTCGCCGCCCGCAACATATCCATCCTCTGCTACGAGGACGTGAGCACTCCGAGGGAGTTCATCCCCAACTACTTCGCCGACATCACCGAGTACATGGAGGACAAGGCCAAGCTGGTCTCTCTTCACAGGACGCAGGGGGACAAGACCTACATGGACCCCGAGGTCGTCAAGGGCAGGGCCGCGCACCGCGGCCTTCAGGCCAACGTCCAGTACGCAGAGGCCTTCAAGGTCTACAAACTTTTAAGATGACACTTTCCATCATCCTTGGCCTATTCCATTCGTTCGGCCTCGTTATATTCGTTCTCGGCGTTCAGGCCATCGCCTTCGTGCCGCTTACGCTCGTTTACGAGGCCTGGAAGAAGAGGTTCATGAGGATCGTCCCGCGTTTCTCCGGCAGGGTCACGGTGCTCATACCCGCGTACAACGAGGAGAAGACCATAAGGGCGACCATCGTCTCGGTGCTCGACTCCACGTACCCGGAGATGGAGGTCATAGTCATAGACGACGGCTCCACCGACGGCACGCAGGAGGCGATAGCGGACTTTGTCTCCGCGGGCCGGATAAAGTACATAAAAAAACCGAACGGGGGCAAGGCGAGCGCCCTTAACATGGGCATAGAGGCCGCCTCCGGCGACGTGGTGATCTTTACCGACGCCGACAGCATCTTCCTCCCGGATACGGTGGAGAAGATGGCCCGCTGGTTCGGCGACCCGTCCATCGACGCCGTTTGCGGCAGCGACGCGCCTCTGCATCCGGCCACCCCCATACAGAAGTTCCTCGCCGTGACCACCCACATCGGCACCGGGTTCGTAAGGAGGGCGCTTTCCATCATCCGCTGCCTGCCCATCATAACCGGCAACCTCGGGGCCGTAAGGACAGGGGTGCTCAGGGAGATAGGAGGGTTCAGGGAGATATGGGGCGAGGACCTCGAGGTCACCTTCAGGCTCTACAGGCACCGCAAGAGGATAATCTTCGACCCGGAGCCGAAGGTGATGGCCGAGTGCCCGGGCACCTTCTCGGGGCTCTGGAAGCAGAGGATACGCTGGGTGCGGAGCTACATAAAGATCTCCCTCCTGCACAGGTCTCTTTTCTTCAACGCTCGCTACAGCCCGTTCTCTTTCTACCTGCCGGTAAACTTCGTGAACATGACGATCGTCCCGCTGCTCCAGCTCGCCCTGCTCGTATTGATCCCGTGGGCTTACATGGCGGGGCACCTCTACTTCATAGACACGGTAGAGGTGCTGAGCTTTCTCGGCATCTTCTTTTTCTTCGGCATAGCCTTCTACTCCGTCGTGCTCGACGGGGACTACTCCGACGTAAGGTACATCCCCTACGGCCTGCTCATCCTGCCGCTCTCGTACTTCTACAACGTGGTGGTGATATACTCGTGGTACATGGAATTAAGGGGCTCGGAGGAGAAGTGGCACAAGGTAGAGCGCAAGGAGGTGTTCACCGCTTCGCACAGGAGGTGGAGGTACGCGGCCATCGCGTTCCTGCTCGTGGCCTCATCCTCGGCGGTAACCTACTACGCCGTGAGCACCCGTGGACCCGCGCTAAAGTCCGAGGGGGCGTTCTCTCTGGGCCTGTCCACCCACTTTGACGCGTGGGGCGACTGGAGAAAGGCGGTGAGCAACGTGACCGGGAGGCGGGACGTGGCCCTTGCCCGTGTCGTGGGCGTCAGCGCCGGGCGGCCCGAATGGACGTACTTCAAGTGGAAGGGGCACGAAAACGTCTGGTCGAACCACCAGAAGGGCGCAAAGGAGGACATGCTCGACATGGCCACGACCGTCTTCCACAGGCGGGGCTTCAAGGTCGCCGCCTTCATAGACATCTACGGCCCCGCGTACATAAAGCGCTTCCCGTCGGCGGCGGCCGTGGGCTTTGACGGCAAGAGGAACACCGAGCAGATAAGCTTCATGGAGATAATGGAGGGCAACTGGGGCGAGCAGATACTCGAGATGGTAAGCTACCTCGCAGAGAACTACGCAGTGGACATAATAAACCTGACGGAGACCCCGTACTACACCTACTCGTACAACAGGGAAGACCTCGCCTCGTACTCGGCCTTTACCGGCAGGAAGGCCTGGCCGAGGCTGCCTGACGGCACCATCGACAGGGACGACCCGTCGATATGGGAATGGCGCTCCACCCTGATGGAAGCCTACATCGAGAAGGCCGCCGCCGCCGCCCACAGATACGGCAAGCAGCTTTACGTGGACGTTCCCGTAAGCTGGAAGGATTTCAAGAACAACGGCAGGGAATCCGGGCTCGACTACAGGCGCGTTCTCAGGCACGCGGACAATATAGTCGTCTGGGATTACTTCCTGCTCGAAGGCCTGCCTCCCTCCTCCACGGAGACCCTCTCGAGGTACCTTGTCAGGAACTTCCCCGCGGACTCGTTCTATATCTCGCTCGGCCTCTGGGGCAAGGACGGCGCGGAGATGACCCCGGAGGAGTTGAAGGCGGGGCTCTCGAGCGCGCTCAAGGGTGGCGCCACGCGGGTGTGGGTGACGCCGGACTCGATGATAACCGCAGAGCACTGGAACGACATACTCGAATACCTCAGGCCCTGAGGCGTTCGCCCCCCCGTTTTCCCTCCCGTCCGGGCCCGCCGGTATTGAACTGGCCGTATCCGGATGCGTGAAGTGGTAAAATCCCCCCGATTCTGCTATGCTTTGACCTTGCAGGACTTCAATATCAAGGCCTATCGCCGCAAGGAGCCCCCGATGTCCCGAAAAAAAGGCAGGCCGGCCGCTGCAGTCGTAGCGGCGGCGGTTGTCATAGTCGCCCTATTCGTTTACTTCTACGCGCTGCGTCCCGGCCCCCCGAAAGATTACGTCGTCTCCACGGGCGTTATGGAGGCCACCGAGGTGAGCCTGACCCCCAGGATATCCGGCAGGATCGAGTGGATGTGCTGCGAGGAGGGGGATATGGTCAAGGTGAATGAACCGGCCATACGCCTCGAGGGCACGGAGCTTCGCGCAAGGCTCGAAGAGGGCAAGGCGGCCGCGCGCGCCGCGGCGCAGGAGGTCAGCGAGGCGCGGATAAGGCTCCACAACGCCCGGCTCGGGACAGAGAGCGCGAGGTTCGACGTGGAGGCCGCCACTGCCGAGGTCGAAAGGAGCAGGGCGCTCGCGGACGAGGCGAAGGAGAACCTCCATCGCGCAATGGGCCTCTTCAAGGAGGGCTTCATCGCCAAAAAAGACCTCGACTCCGCCAGGGCCGCTTACGATTCGAGCGCCGCGCTCCTTTCGAGCGCGCGGGCGCGGCTCAAAGGCGCCGGGACAGGCCTCGCCAACGCGGACGTGGAGATAAAGGCCGCGCGGGTCAGGATATCCACCGCCGAGGCGCGGGCGAAGCAGTCCGGAGCGCAGGTGAAGGTGCTCGAATCGATCCTCTCGGACGCCGTGGTAAGCTCGCCCATAAACGGCGTCGTCTCGTACAAGGCCTTCGAGCCCGGCGAGTTCGTCAACACCGGAGCGGCCGTCTACACCGTCTACGACCTAAACGACATCCGGGCGCGCGTGGACATCGAGGAGACCGCCGTGCAGTTGATACGCCTCGGGGCCAGGGCCGAGGTCAGGGCGCTGGGCGTGCCAGGGCGGGTCTTTGCCGCCAGGGTCACGGAGATAGGCGAGGTCGGGGGGTTCGCCACCCAGAGGGACGTCACCAGGGGCAGGCCGGACATAAAGACCTTCCGCGTGAAGGCGGAGGTCTCGGAACCCGGGGGCTTTCTCAAGCCGGGCATGACCGTGGAGGTGCGCATCTACCACGATGGCGCTCCGGGGGGCGGGTAGATGGCGGCCATCGAGACAAGGGAGCTTACGAAGGAGTACGGGGAGCTCAAGGCCCTCGACGGCGTCTCGCTCTCGGTGGACGAGGGTGATTTTTTCGGCCTGCTCGGCCCCAACGGCGCGGGCAAGACCACGCTTATAAGGATACTCACCACGCTCATAAGCCCTACCTCCGGCACCGCGTCCATCGCCGGGTTCGACGTGGAGCGCGACCCTGCCAGAGTAAGGGAGTCGATCGGCGTGGTGCCTCAGGCGATGACGAGCGACCTGGACCTTACGGGCATGGAGATAATGGACATCTACGCCCGGTTCTATGGCATGGGAAAGGAGCGCAAGGCCCGCATCGACGAGCTGCTCACGATGGTCGGCCTTCGCGAGAGGGCGGGCGACCTCGTGGCGACATACTCCGGCGGCATGAGGAGGAGGCTCGAGATAGCTCGCGGGGTGGTGCACAGGCCGAAGATACTGATACTCGACGAGCCGACCATCGGGCTCGACCCCCAGTCCCGCCACGTCGTATGGGAGCTCCTCTACAAGTTCCGCGCATCCGACAGGCTGACCGTGCTCCTTACCACCCACTACATGGAGGAGGCCGAGGCGCTCTGCGACCACGTCGCCATCATAGACTACGGCAAGATAGTCGCTCTCGACACGGTGCCGGGCCTGAAGCGGCAGATACCCCAGAAGGACACGCTCGAGCTTACCGTAAGCACCGCTGATACAGCCACGGCGGTTGAGTGGGTGAAGGCCTTTCCGTCGGTCACCTCGTGCGCCTCGAACAACGACGTGCTCATCGTATCGGTCGACAACGGGGCGGGCGCGATACCCGGCCTCATGGAAGGGCTCAAGAGGATGGGTGTAGAGGTGACGAGTGTGACGCTCAAGCAGCAGACGCTCGAGGACGTCTTCATCCACTTCACGGGCAGGCCCATAAGGGATGAGGAGGCGAGGAAGGTCAGCTTCCTGCTCGGCGCCGGGGTGCCCGCGAAGTGGGGCAGATAGGCAAACACGGGGGCGCGAAATGAAACGGTTCAGGGCCATACTCGAGAGGGACCTCAGGAAATTCATCAGGAACCCGCTCGTCGTCGCCATGAGCCTGCTGATGCCTATCATGTACCTCGTCATACTCGGCAGCTCCTTTCAGGGCGAACTCAAGCGCCTTCCGCTCGCGGTCGTGGACATGGACCACGGCCCGAACGCGGTAAGGGTGATCGAGCTTCTTCGCTCCATAGAGGCGGGCCCCGCCACGATAACCGTAGACCGCGTCTCCGACCAGGGCTTTGCCATGCAGGGGCTCAGGGAGGGCATATTCAAGGGCGTGCTCCTCATCCCCGATGACTTCAGCCGCAGGATAATCCACCACGCCCCATCCGAGCTCGGACTGTACCTCGACAACGTCGAGTCCATCTCCTCCAACACCATCGCATCGGCTCTCGCGAGGGCGATGGAGGGGTTCTCGAACGAGCTCGTCTCCATAAGGAGAGAGCCGGCCGGCCCTGTAATAAGGAGCATAGAGCTGTACAGGAAGATAGACTACGACCAGACGCTCATACCCGGTGTAGTGATAATGGCGATATTCCTCGGCGCGATGACGACAGGTGCGTTCAACATGATAATGGACAGGTTCCTGGGGATAGAGGAGAGTTACCTCCTTACGCCGCTTACCCGCCGGGACATCGTCATGGGGCTCGTGGTAAGCGGGCTGTTGATAACCACCGTTATTTCCATAGTGGTCCTCTTTTTCAGCTCGCTCGTCTCCGGCATATACCTCTGGCGGATTCTCAGCGTGGACAGGGCGCTGCTCATACTCGCGGTTATAATACTCTCCACCCTCGGCCTTCAGGGAATGATGTTCGTCATCATGGGCAGGATAAACCACCCCCGCGTAGTCGGAATACTGAGCGGTTTCCTCAACGTAATATTCTTCTTCCCGAGCGGCGCCATATACCCGGTGGAGAGCTTCCCGGGGTGGCTCAAGACCTTCGCCCGCGTCAACCCCGAGACCTACTCCGTGCACGCCCTGCGCTCCCTGCTCTTCAAGGGCGTGGGGTTTGCCGCCATAGGGGGCGACATACTCTTTCTGGCCGTCTTCGCCGCCGTGGGCATAACTCTCGGGACCGTGCTCTTCAAGCGCGTCCTGTAGGGCCTCGCTGTTGAAATACGCCTTCCGGTGTGTTATTTTTCCATAAACTGGATATAAGCTCCGGGCCAGGGCCCGGGTTGTCAGCATGCACGCCAAACTCAAACGGAACGGGGGAAGAGATGGAGCCAAAGAAGATAACCGACGGTGTGTTCTGGGTCGGCGCGGTGGACTGGGACAGGAGGCTTTTCGATGCCCTCATCCCGCTGCCAGACGGGACCAGCTATAACGCTTATCTCGTCCGCGGCACGGAGAAGACCGCGCTCATCGACACCGTCGACCCGTCGAAGTCCGCCATACTGCTCTCCCAGCTCTCCGGGGTCGAGAGGCTCGATTACATAGTCTCCCACCACGCGGAGCAGGACCACTCCGGCACCATACCGCTGGTGATGGAGAGGTACCCGGAGGCGCGCGTCCTGTGCGGCGCAAAATGCAAGGAGTACCTCATCGACCTGCTTCAGATACCCGGGGAGAGGGTGGATGTCATGGACGACGGGGATACGGTGGACCTCGGCGCAAAGACCCTAGAGTTCATATCCACGCCGTGGGTGCACTGGCCCGAGACCTTCTCGACGTACCTGAGAGAGGACCGCGTGCTCTTCACCTGCGACCTCTTCGGCTCGCACTACGCCACCTCCGGTCTCTATGTCGATGAGGAATGGAAGGTCTGCGAGGCGGCCAAGAGGTACTACGCCGAGGTGATGATGCCCTTCAGGGTGACCATCCGCAAGCACGTGGAGAGGCTCGGCGCCTACGAGGCCCGCTTCATCGCCCCGAGCCACGGCCCGGTGCACAGGAACGTCGACTGCATACTCTCGGCCCACAGGGAGTGGATATCGGACAGCCTCGTGAACAAGGTCGTCATCCCCTACACGTCCATGCACGGCTCTACGGAGATGATGGTCGACTACCTCACCGAGGCGCTCGTTGCCAGGGGCATAGACGTGGAGAGGTTCAACCTCGCAGTGACCGATACGGGCAAGCTCGCCATGTCCATAGTCGACGCCGCAACCATAGTCGTCGGCTCGCCCACGGTCCTTACCGGGGCGCACCCGGTGGTAGTCTCGGCCGCGTTCATGGTAAACGCCCTGCGTCCCAAGCTCAAGTTCGCCTCCATCATCGGCTCGTACGGATGGGCGGGCAGGATGGCGGAGCAGGTAAAGTCCGTGATGCCGAACCTGAAGGCCGAGTGGATCGAGCCGGTGCTCATAAAGGGCAGGCCGAAGGGAGAGGACCTTGGCGCCCTCGACGGGCTCGCCGCCGCGATATCGGCAAGGCACAGGGAAAGCGGGCTGGTGAAATAGGGGGCTGCGATGAGGTCTTACAGGAAAGAGCTTTTCTTCAACATACAGTCCAGGCGGGGCTTCGTCAACATCACCCCGCAGGTCGAGCAATGCCTTGACGAGAGCGGGATACGCGAGGGGCTCGTTCTCGTCAACTCCATGCACATCACCTCGTCGGTCTTCATAAACGACGACGAGAGTGGTCTTTTACACGACTTCGAGGCATGGCTCGAGGGGCTGGCGCCGCACGAGCCGGTCTCGCGGTACAGGCACAACGATACCGGGGAGGACAACGGGGACGCGCATCTCAAGAGGACGGTTATGGGCAGAGAGGTGGTCGTCGCCGTCACCGAGGGCAGGCTGGACTTCGGCACCTGGGAGCGGATATTCTACGGCGAGTTCGACGGCAGGCGTAGAAAACGTGTGCTCGTCAAGATTATCGGGGAGTAGGGAGGGTGGAGGGCCGGGTGGTCTTTCTGCCTTTTAAAATGGACGGGTGACCGGGGTCGTTTGCGTCATTCCGAGCAAAGCGAAGAATCTCTGGATCGCGCCGGGCCCCTTCGGCCGCTTCGCTCCCCTATGGATGGCAATATCTCATAGAAAAACGGCGCGGCCTTCGGGCCGCGCCTTCCGTTCGGTTCCCCCCTGGCCTGAGGTCAAAACCGTGGTTCCCCCTTTACTATAATCTCTCTCTTCTCCTCGCCCTCGAAGACCTCCAGCGTCGGGCCGAAGAATATGAAGTCCTGATGGAAGGGCACGCTGACGTGGCCGCCGAACGATGAGTTGTCGCCCAGCGCGATGTGCACGGTGCCGAGTATCTTCTCTGTCTCAAGGATGTTGTCCGGGCGCGAGGCCTTGTCGTTGGTCCCTATGCCGAGCTCGGCGATATTGCCGAAGAGCGGGTTGTCCATTATCTTTTTCTCGAGGTCGGCGGCGAACTCCCCGCGGCCGAGCATCTCCGTGACCCTGCCCTTGGTCACCTTCAGCTCCACCGTCTCCCTGAGCTTGCCGGTGGGCGCCCATTCGAGAAGGAGCATGCCCTCGGCCGTGCCCTCCACCGGGGCGAGAAAGGCCTCTCCCGCCGGCAGGTTGCCGAAGGAGCCTGGCGCTGTCAATATGCCGGTGTCCGGCAGGACGTCGCGCCCCCGCATCGAAAAGGTGATGGAGGTGCCGTTGCCGGAGGTGACGCATGCCGTCTCGGCTCCCTTCATCCGCTCTATGAGGCGGTTTGTGCGCGCCTCGACCTTCTTCCAGTCGGCGGTCATCGCCCCCGTGAGCATAGACTCCTCGAACAGCGGCATGGATGCGTACCGCGTGCCCATGCACCTTGTCATGTAGTCCCTGAAACGGGTGTGAGAGGTCGAGTAGTTCGAGAGCGCCACGACGCACTCCGGAGACCTGCCAAGCTCCTTTATCACGCCCTCGGCCTCGTGAAGCTCCTCCGGTGACGCCTTCTTCGCTATAATCCGGCCGAGAAGCTTTTTCCTGAGGAGCTCTTCGGTGGCCGCGTTCCCGAAGGCCGTGCGCCACATCCGCTCCGGTGGCTCCTTGCCGTGGCCCATCACAGATGGGAACTCCGCGAAGACGGTCGTGCAGAACTCGCGGCCCGCCTCCGCCACCTCCCTCGCTATCCCTGCAAGAGAGGCGCGCTTTTGCTCCTCGTCCTTAGGTGGGCGCTCATCCGTGTTTATGAGGTCTGTGAAGACAAGGACCGTCTCCGCCCTGCTCACCCCGAGGTTCACCGTGAATATCTTCTTAAGCACTTCTCGCATAGGCTCTGCGCCCTTTCTCCGTCAGCCTTTCTCCGTCAGGATGAAGAGAAGGTCCTTTCGCGTCCCTTCGGCCATGCCGGGGTCAACGTATACTTCAATATACCATCCCGCCGCTTTTTGTCAAACCGCGCCCTGCGCACGGGTCTGACATTTTTTTTCGTCATATCGTTCAAAATATTGACATGCATCTGTCAATTCGTTATAATCCAGCCACATCAACCGGCACATATAATATCGCAACGGGAGCATACGACTATGCGCGAGACATCTGTTCTTCTGGTAGAGGATGAGGAGTACATACGTGAGAACCTGAGCGAGATACTCGGGATGAACGGCTACAGTGTCACCACCGCCCCCACCGGCGAGGCCGGGCTCGAGGCCATGAAGAAGTCCCCCGCCGACATAGTACTTACAGACCTGAAGCTCCCCGGAATAAGCGGCATAGACGTCATACGCTCCGTCAAGCGTATAAGCCCGAACACGCCGTGCATAATCATTACGGGGTACGCCTCTGTGGAGACGGCCGTAGAGGCGATGCGCGTGGGCGCGTTCACCTACCTTAAGAAACCGTTCGGCAAGGACGAGCTGCTCGTCACCATAGAAAAGGCCATCGAGGTATACTCCCTCAAGCAGGAGAACTCCAAGCTCAAGGGCGAGATACAGAGGAGCTGCACCACGGCCATCCTCGGCACCTCCGACGAGATACAGAGGGTCAGGGACATGATACAGAAGGTCGCTGACACCGACTCGACCGTCCTCGTGCTCGGCGAGAGCGGCACCGGAAAGGAGCTGGTCGCCAGGGCGCTCCATTACGGAAGCCAGAGGTGCGGCAAGCCTTTCGTGCCCATAAACTGCGGCGCGATACCAGAAGACCTCCTCGAAAGCGAGCTCTTCGGCTACGAGAAGGGCGCGTTCACCGGGGCCGTCGCCACCAAGATAGGCAGGTTCGAGGCCGCTGACAACGGCACCGTGCTCCTCGACGAGATAGGGGACATGAGCCCCGGGCTTCAGGTAAAGATATTGAGGGTCCTGCAGGAGAGGGAGTTCGAGAGGGTAGGGGGCAGGAACACCATAAAGGTGGACGTCAGGGTGGTGGCGGCCACGAACCAGGACCTCGACAAGGCCGTAGAGGAGAAGCGTTTCCGCAACGACCTCTACTACCGCCTCAACGTCATACCCATCCACCTGCCTCCGCTCAGGAAGCGCAAGGAGGACATACCGCTGCTCCTCGAACACTTCATCGACAAGATATCCGAGAGGAAGAAGAAGGCCATAAAGGGTGTTACGCCCGAGGCGCTCGCGATACTGGAGGCCTACGACTGGCCGGGCAACATCCGCGAGCTCGAGAACATCGTCGAGAGGCTCGTGGTGCTCAAGGAGGACGGGGCGCAGATAACGCCCACAGACCTGCCGGAGAAGCTCAAGAGCTTCTCCCCGTCGAGCGTGGGGGCGCCCTTCGGAGACCTCCCGCTCAACGGCATAGACTTCAACACCGCCGTTGACAACTTCGAGAGGGACCTTATCATGAACGCCCTCGGCATGGTCAACGGTGTGAAGAAAAAGGCCGCAGAGTACCTGAACATCAACAGGACCACGCTCATCGAGAAGATGAAGAGGAAGGGCATATCCGAGCTTCCGGAGCAGACGGAGGGCGCCTGATGAGCCCCGCACGAGGGTCATGGTTTTGACATGGACCGTCCTTAAATTGGCATAACCCTTCGGGGTGCGCGCAAGGCATGCCAGCCGCCCCTTTCATAACACCCCCTTCAATGTCCCTGTAACCCGTTGTAAAATAAATCCTTTTCTTATGCACCCGTAGTCCTGCAACGGCCTGCCGGCCTGCTCATCCGGGCGATGGCACGCTTGTTGCACTGTCTTTACGGCAATGGACCAGAGGTGCTTACATACGATATTTTCATTTACCGGGGCCGTCTTCCTCCTGTTCGCCCTCCTTCTGCCCGCGCCGGCTGCGGTCCGCGCACAGGAGGCCGGGCGGACCGCGCCCATCCCCGTCACCTTCAACGACGGCTGGAGGTGGGCCTACAGGAATAAGGTCATCGATGGGCTCAAGGCCGATATCTACAGGGATGATACCCTCAGGAACGAGGTCTTCAGGGCCGAGCTTGGCCTCGACTCCAACGACAGGGACGCGCTTATAGAGGAAGCGGACACGCTCTTCGGGAGACTTTCCAGCGCAGGGGAGGCCGAAGAGGCCTCAGTGCTCGAAAGCGTCATCCTCTTTTTTACCGGCTCCTCGGACAGGCTGGCGCTCGAGGAGGCTTTGCGCCTGCACCCTTCCACGAGGTTCGAGCCGCTGGGGTGGTACCTGCTCGGCGACTACTACGAGCGCAAGGGCTTCTATCCGGAGGCCAGAGGGTTCTTGAAGCGCCTTGCCGGTTCGGCGCCGGGGGCCGCGCGC
This sequence comes from Thermodesulfobacteriota bacterium, assembly GCA_046757705.1. GTDB lineage: Bacteria > Desulfobacterota > GWC2-55-46 > GWC2-55-46 > GWC2-55-46 > JBHHYT01. The sequence continues at coordinate 8,705 of JBHHYT010000025.1, read as the reverse complement.
ACCGCCGCGCTCTTCCAGACGGCAAGGATCTCGTACTTCGAGGGCTCCTACGAGAAGGCGAAGAGGGAGTTCGCCGATGCGGTAGACGCTGGCTCCAGGCGCGCGCGCCTGTGGCTTGCGGACACGCTCCTCATAAAGGGTGAGTTCTCCGCGGCGGGCAGGATATTCTCCGGGGTACGAGGCATCTCCGCCTCGCTCGACCCGGTAACCCTTCTGAGCATGGGGGACATGGCCGTGCTCAACGGGGGGTTCGTCAAGGCGCGCGCCGTCTTCGATCACCTGCACTCGAGGTACGTGAAGGACAAGTTCCTCTCCACCTTCTTCGCCCTCAAGAAGGGCGACACCTTTGCCGCAGAGGGCCGCCGTGCCCAGGCTCTCGAGGTGTACAGGAAGGTCAAGGAGATGCTCGACATGGACGAGGGCTGGGCCATGGCCGCGCTCTCCATAGCGGGCGTCTACGCGGCGGGGCCGGACAAGAAGGCATCCCTTACGGCGTACGGCTTTTACAGCACCATAGCGAAAGGCGGCTACATCGGCTCCGAGGCGGCGCATGTCGCCATGGCGAAGGCCGCGTTCGCGGCGGGGGACTACCCCACCGCGCTCAGGGACGCGACGGACTTTCCCGCCGGTTACCCCTCGAGCCGCACCGAGGACGACATGGAGTCCCTCACAGGGGATATCGTCGTCAGGTGGATGGACAGCCTCAGCAGGTCAGGCGACTACTACTCCGTCATAAAGCTGTATATCGACTACGGCCCCTTCGTGCCGTTCGGCACCAAGGGCATCACATACCTCAACGCCGGGGCGGCATACGCCGCTCTCGGCCTCTACTCCGACGCGGTAAACCTGCTCGACAGCGCGATAAGGATCGGCACCCCCGAGGTCGTTGAACGGGCCATGTTGACCCTGGCCAACGTCTACGTGGACCAGAGGGACTGGCTCTCGGCACAGAGGCTCATAAAGGCCTTCGATGCGCGGTTCCCGAAGAGCGGGCACGCCGCCGAGGCCGGCAGGGTAAGGCTCAAGGCATACTTCATAAAGGGGGACTACCGCAAGGCCGCCTTTTCGGATGTGGCCCCGGATGATGCCGAGGGCCTGCTCATACAGGCCGCCTCCTTTTCGAGGCTCGACAGGCCCAAGTCCGCCATCGTCGTATACAGAAGGGCAATACGCGCCTTCGGCCCCGGAGGGGGCAGGGCCTCGTCACTGGCGGCGGCTTATACGGGTATAGGTGACGCGAGCTTTACGCTCGGCGGGTACGCGAAGGCGATAAGCGCATACAGGAAGGCCCTTGAGAATATCGATGAGAAGGGCCGCCGCGACAGGTCGTGGGCGCTCTACCGCATAGCGCGCAGCTACTCGATGCTCGAGAAAGAGGACGAGAAGAAGGCGGCTCTCAAAGAGCTGGAGACGATAAAGGGTGAGGTAAGCAAATGGGCCCCGATGATTTTCAGGGAAGAAGCCCGCATGTAAAGGAGCGCAATATCATGAGAGAGAACCTTGGTGCGGACATGTTGAGCGACGCATTCAATGTCTTCAGGGACGCGTCGTCCAAGCTCGAGCAGCAGTACTCGCTCCTCGAGAGGAAGATAGAGGATCTGAACGAGGAGCTGGCCGAGAAGAACAGGGCCATGGAGAGGTCGCGCAGGCTCGCGGCCATGGGGGAGATGGCCGCCCGTATCGCACACGAGATACGCAACCCGCTGGGGAGCATGGCTATCTTCGCCACCCTGCTGGAAAGGGAGCTCGCGGCCAATACCGAGCAGAAGAGGCTCGCGGAGCACATAACCAAGGGGGTCAAGACACTCGACAACCTCCTTTCAAACATGCTCCTGTTCGCAAGCTCGCCCGGCGCGCACAAGAAGCGCGTCGATATACGCGAGATCGTCGAGGAGTCGATATTATCCATCGGGGGTCACGAGAGGCAGGGCAAGAGGATAAAGACCGAATTCAACGGCAGGACGGAGATAATGGCCGACAGGTCCCAGCTCCGCCAGCTCTTCCTTAACATGTTCCTCAACTCGCTCGACGCCATGGACGAGGGCGGGCTTATGTACGTAAAGACAAGGATAAACGGGGGCCGGGGGAAGAGTTTCCTCGAGGTGGAGGTCTCCGACACCGGACGCGGCATAGACCCGGAGTACTTCGACAGGATCTTCGACCCGTTCTTCACGACAAGGGAGCGCGGCACCGGTCTCGGGCTCGCGATAGTCGCCACCGTGGTACACGCGCACGACGGGTTCATAGACGTAAGCTCGGAGCCGGGTGAGGGGACGACCTTCGTCATCTCGCTGCCCGTCGCGGGCACGCACAAGGCGCCGGTCTGCTGAAGGGCCGGGGTGCAAGCAGGGGGTTTCAAAGCATGAACAGCATACTCGTTGTAGATGACGAACCGGGGATGAGGGAGGCCGTAAAGGAGGCGCTCAGCCGCAAGGGCTACCCGGTAGACGTGGCAACGGACGGCTCGGAGGCCATCAGGAAGATAGTCGCCGCCGAGTACTCCATGGTCATAAGCGACATGAAGATGCCGGGGCTCGGGGGCATGGACGTCCTGCGGGAGGTGAAGAAGCGCTCGCCGCATGTACCCGTACTCCTCATAACCGCCTTCGGAACCATAGAGAAGGCGGTGGAGGCGGTCAAGGAGGGCGCGGTCGACTTCATACTCAAGCCCTTCTGTCTCGAAGCGCTCGAGCAGACGGTGGAAAAGGCGCTCAGGGTCCAGGAGGAGATCTGCTCCTTCGAGTCGAAGGGCAAGCCCATGCTCTCGAAGGGCCCCGCCATGAAAAAGCTTGTTTCCATGGCGCTCGTCGCGGCGTCGAGCGACGCCACCGTGCTCATATCAGGCGAAAGCGGCACGGGCAAGGAGCTGCTTGCCCGGTTCATCCACAACGGCAGCCCGAGGGCCGATGAGCCGTTCGTGGCCGTAAATTGCGCGTCCATACCGGACGGGCTGCTCGAAAGCGAGCTGTTCGGCCACGAGAAGGGGGCGTTCACCGGTGCTGTCACGCAGAGGCTCGGCAAGTTCGAGCAGGCCGAAGGCGGCACCATACTCCTTGACGAGATTAGCGAGATGGACCTGAAGCTTCAGGCGAAGCTCCTGCGGGTCATCCAGGAGAAGGAGGTCGAGAGGGTGGGGGGCAAGACGCCGATACCGCTCGACATCAGGATAATAGCCACCACCAACAGGGATATGAGGAAGGAGGTGGCCGAGGGGCGCTTCCGCGAGGACCTCTTCTACAGGCTCAACATCTTCCCGCTTCTGCTCCCGCCTCTGCGCGAGCGCCCGGAGGAGATACCGTACCTTGCGGAGCACTTCCTCAAGAGGTTCTGCCAGAAGTACTCCCGCCGACTCGAATCGATATCAAGGCCTGCCATGGCGCACATAAAGGGGCGCGAGTGGAAGGGGAACATCAGGGAGCTGGAGAACACCATGGAAAGGGCGGTGCTTCTGAGCCAGGGCACCACGCTGGAGCTGGAACACCTGGTGATGTGCGACGGTTTCGGGCAGGATAATGCAGCGCAGGCGTCAGGTTCCCCGTCGGAAGGCGCCAATAATATGACTCTTTACGAGATGGAGAAGGGGCTGATACGCAAAACGCTCGACGAACTGGAGGGGAACAGGACGCGGGCGGCCAAGGCGCTCGGTATTTCCGTGAGGACCTTGAGGAATAAATTGAAGGAATACGGGCAAATGTTGCCCGGTTAGGGATTTTTTTGCCCCCCCGGGAAGATTATTGACGCACCAGGGGGCCTTTTAATCCATGATATTTTTTTATTGGTACGGTTCTTGCTTTATATTACGGATTGTGACGGAAACGGACGTTAAAGTGGGAGGTTTTTATGAACATCTTCGGCAATACCTTAAAGGTACTCCAGAACTCTCTCGACCTGAGGGCCGCCAGGCACAGGCTCCTTGAGACCAACATCGCCAACCAGGAGACCCCGGGCTACCGCGCCGTTGACATCAGTTTCGAGCAGGAGATGAAGAAGGCGGGCGCCTCAAACGCCGCGGGGGCCGTAATGAGGACCAACGCGGCCCACATACCGGTGATCTCCGAGCGTGGCATCGCCCCCGTGGTCCATGAAAGGCCGACCACGGCAGTGGGCTACGACAAGAACTCCGTGGGCATAGAGAGCGAGATGGTAAAGCTCTCGGAGAACACGCTCATGTACAACATCTCCGCCAAGATGATAAAGAGCAAGTTCAATATGCTCATGACCGCCATAAAGGAAGGGGGCAGATAATCCATGGATATGTTTTCGATAAGCGCCTCGGGCATGGAGGCCCAGAGGGTCAGGATGAACGTCATAGCCAGCAACCTCGCGAACGTGGAGACAACGCGCACCTCCGCCGGCGGAGCGTACAGGAGAAAGGACATAGTCTTTTCCGCCGACAGCGGCAACGACTTCGCCAGCGTACTGAAGACCAGCCTCGAGGGCGCGGGGGTGAAGGTGGCGGGCATAGTGGAGGACCCGAGGCCGCTGAAGCACGTCTACGAGCCCAACCACCCGGACGCGGACGAGAATGGCTACGTCGCGTACCCGAACGTCAACGCCGCCGAGGAGATGGTCAACATGATATCCGCTTCAAGGAGCTACGAGGCCAACGTCGCGGCGTTCAAGGCGACGCGTAACATGATCATCAAGGCGCTCGACATAGGACAGTAACGGACGGATAAACAAAATACGGGAGTAAAGCGATGGTCGACTCGATAAAAGGCGTATTGATAGGGCAGAAGGAGGCGTTCGGCAGGATAGCGGAGTCCGCCTCGAACGGGGGAGACACCTTCGGCACCGTGCTCAAGGACTCCCTCGAAAAGGTCAACGGCCTGCAGAAGGACGCGAACAAGGCTATCGAGGGGCTCGCAACTGGGGAGGTCGCCAACGTGCACGACACGATGATAGCCATAGAAAAGGCCAACATATCGTTCAACCTCATGGTGCAGGTCAGGAACAAGCTCGTACAGGCCTATGAGGAGATTATGAGGACTCAGGTATAAGCCATGGCAAATATCAGCGAATACTTCAAGAAGTTGGGCGCCGGGAAGACGGCGGTGCTCCTCGGTGTCGCGGCGATGGCCGTCGCCGGCATCATCGTCTTCCTGCTTATGACGCAGGGGCCAGCGTACCAGGTCCTTTACGCGCAGCTCTCGCCCGAGGACTCCGGGGCCGTAATCGACAAGCTCAAGGACAGGAGGATCCCATACAGCGTAAGCGGATCGAGCATAAGCGTGCCGGCGGACAAGGTCTACGAGGTCAGGATGGAGCTGGCCGGCGAGGGGATACCGCAGGGCGGCGGGGTAGGCTTCGAGATATTCGACAACAGCAGCTTCGGCATAACGGACTTCGTTCAGAAGGTCAACTACAAGAGGGCGCTTCAGGGCGAGCTGGCGCGCACCATCTCGCAGATAAAAGCGGTGGATACCGCACGCGTGCATCTCGCCATACCCGACAAGAGCGTCTTCCTCGACGAGCAGAAGGGCTCTCGCGCCTCGATCATACTCAAGCTCAAGAGCGGCAAGACGCTTACGCAGGGGCAGGTCTCCGCGATAGTGCACCTGGTGGCGAACAGCTTCGAGAACCTCAAGACAGAGGACGTGACCATCGTGGACACCTCCGGCAGGATGTGGACCACCGGTGACGGGGAGGACGATGCCATGAGGCTGTCCACCGCGCAGCTGGGCTACAAGAGGACGCTCGAGAAGGACCTGGAGACACGCGTCCAGTCGATGCTCGAGAAGGCCCTGGGCGGCGGCAAGGTGGTGGCCCGCGTATCTGCCGATGTCGAGAACAGGCATGTGGAGAGGACCGAGGAGACCTTCAACCCCGACGGACAGGTCGTAAGGAGCGAGCAGAGGACCAAGGACAACTCCGTGGGCGGCCTGACCGTCGCGGCAGGCGTGCCCGGCGTTCTCTCCAACCTGCCCGGAGGCGCTAAGGCGGCGGGCAAGCAGGCCCCCCCGAGGTCGAACAGCCAGAACGAGGTCATAAACTACGAGATAAGCAAGGTCGTAAGCCACGTCGTAGAGCCCGTGGGAGGTATAAAGAGGCTTACGGTGGCCGTGCTCATCGATGGAAGCTACGAGATGATAAAGGGCGACGACGGCAAGGAGATAAGGAAGTACTCCGCCAGGAGCGAGGAGGAGATCGCCAAGTACACGCAGATGGTCAAGAGCGCCGTGGGCTTCGACCAGACGCGCGGGGACGCCATAACGGTGGTAAGCACGCCCTTTGAGACGGACTCCCTCGACTTCGCGAACATGGAGCCGGAGGCTGCCCCGCTGATACCGCCGCAGTTCATCCCGGTGATAATCAAGTACGCCAGCGCCGCGCTGGTGGCGCTCTTCGCCATAGTCTTCCTCCTGCGGCCGATAATCAAGAGGCTCACGCAGGAGAAGGAGGCGCTCGAGGCCATTCAGAACACGCTGCCCGGAGGGCTGCAGGCAAGCCTCGGCCACGGCGGCGAGAGGGCCTTCGAGGCGGGTGAGGGCAGGGTGGAGGACGACTCCATCGAGAAGCTCAAAGAGGTGGTGAAGAACAACCCACAGCAGGTCGCCATGGTGCTCAAGAGCTGGATCAAGGAGAAGAGATGAGCAAGGAACTGAAGATGAGGGGTGTGGAGAAGGCCGCCATACTCCTGATGAACATAGGCGAAGAGCTTGCCGGCGAGGTCTTCAAGCATATGAGCCCCGCCGAGATGCAGCTGCTCGGCGGCAGCATCGTCAGGAAGGACTCGGTCTCCGTGACCGTCGGCCGCGAGGTCGTAAACGAGTTCGTAAAGATGATAGACACCGGCGAGGTGGCGGTGGAGGGGCTCGAGTTCGCAAAGAACCTTATAACCAAGTCCCTCGGCCCGGAGAAGGCCCAGTTCATACTCGACCAGATAACGCGGGACATGGAGACCGGCGGCATAGAGTCGCTCAAGTGGCTCGACCCCGCCATAGTGGCGAACATCATCAAGCCCGAGCACCCGCAGATAATCGCCCTCATACTCACCCACCTCGACCCGGAGCGCGCCGCACAGGTGCTCCTGCACATACCCGAGGAGAGGCAGAGGGGAGAGATAATGCTAAGGGTGGCGAACCTGAAGAGGATACCGCACGCCGCAGTAAAGGACCTCGAGGTGCTGCTCAGCGAGACGATGCTCAGCGCGGACAGCGGGCAGGGCAATTCCGTCGAGGGGATAAAGATAGCCGCCGAGATATTGAACCAGGTGGAGACCAAGGCCGAGGGCGACATCATGGACGTCATAGAGAAGGCCAGCCCGGACCTGGCCATAAAGATACAGGAGAAGATGTTCGTCTTCACAGACCTGCTCATCATCGATTCCAGAGGCATACAGGTGCTGATAAAGGAGCTGAGCACGGACCTGCTCAGCGTCGCGCTCAAGGGCTCGGATGAGGAGATAAAACAGCAGTTCCTCTCGAACATGTCGGAGAGGGGGGCAGAGATGCTCGTCGAGGACATAGAGGCAAAGGGCCCGGTGAAGCTGAGCGACGTGGAGAAGGCGCAGCAGGAGATAATCAAGATAGCACGCAGGCTCGAGCAGGAGGGCAAGCTCATAAGGTCCGGAAGAGGGGGAGAGGTATTTGTCTAGGATATACAAACATACGCCGGGGCTCGAGCACGCCAGGCCCCTTGTCATGGAGCCGCTCGCTTCCGGGGGTGTCTTTACGGGCGGGCGCTCGAACAACGATGCCGTAGGGGGCGGGACCACCGCCGCCACCATCGAGAGGGAGGCGTACGCCAGGGGTTTCAAGTCCGGAGAGAAGGCGGGCTTCGAGCTCGGACGCCAGAAGGCGGAAATCCTCTTCTCCGGCCTGGGAAAGATCATGGACGAGCTCTCCGGCTTCAAGGCGAGCCTCTATGCGCCGTGCGTCGAGGAGATGGTGGAGCTCTCGCTCGCCATCGCCAGAAAGGTGCTCCACTGCGAGCTCGAGACGAACAAGGACTCTGTATTGAGCTGCGTTCAGGGCGCGTTGAAGTCCGTTGTGGCAGGAGGCGAGATTACCATCAAGGTAAACCCGAGGGACCTTGACATCATACGCCAGCACGCCCCGCAGCTCGCGAAGCACGGCGACGGGGTGCAGGACGTCGCCATGGAGGGTGACGATTCGATAGCGAGGGGCGGCTGCGTGATAGACACGAGGTTCGGTGAGATAGACGCCACCATAGATTCCGTTATGGAGGAGCTGGAGGCACACCTTAGAGATGCACACTGAAGCCATTTCAATGCTTGGAAAGCTCAGGAAGGCCGTTCAGGATAGCAACCCGGTGAGGGTGAACGGCAGGATTACGAGGGTGGTCGGCCTTGTAATGGAGGGGCTCGGCCCGGGCGCCTCTGTCGGCGAGTTCTGCCAGGTCTACCCAAAGGACGGCACAGAGCCCATACACTGTGAGGTCGTAGGCTTCGCCGACGACAAGATACTGCTCATGCCGCTCGGCGAGGTGCGGGGGATCGGCCCCGGCAGCAAGATAGTGGCCAGGAGGAACACCGCCGCCGTTGGCGTCGGAGAAAAGCTCCTCGGACGCACGCTCGACGGCCTCGGCAACCCCATAGACGGCCTCGGCCCCATAGAGACAGAGCGTGTGTACCCGCTCTACGCCACCCCCACGAACCCGCTCTCACGCAGAAGGATTGAAAAACCGCTCAACGTCGGCATAAAGGCCATAAACGGCCTGCTTACCGTGGGCAAGGGGCAGAG